>VHDH01000040.1 GCA_016871445.1 Verrucomicrobiota bacterium
CACTTCACTGCAACGCCGCCGGTAGACGGCCGACGCGCGTGCCCAACTCAACAAGCCGGTTGCGGACCATGTCATTGCCGGTTTTCTCGTCGAAGGCGTAGCCGGGCAATGCCTCATAAGCCTGCGGCACCGCACAGTATTCCGAGTTGACCATGATACCAAGGAACTCGCCGGTCTTGCTCAGGACGAGGTCGCCGGTCGAAGGTGAGAATTCCCCCTGCAGCACACGGCTAAGAATTCGATTACGCATTTTCACGTAACCGGGCGTGGTGGCGTTGAGTTTGAACTCGACCTCGCCGTAATGCTTGCCGCCCCGATTGATCAGCACAGCCTCAGTGAACTTGAACGGGTTCTTCGCCACGGGATAAATCTTCAGCCCAGCGGCCATCGCCTGCTGCGCGCTCACGGGGATGACTGCGAGGCGCGGGTCGGCGGTGATGAAGGTTAGCGCGCCGCTGCCCAGCACCTGCGGCGGACGGGCCACGCGCGCCAGCACGCGGTCCATGCCTAGGGGCGTGGTCAGCGAAAATGGGGTGTCAGTGACGTGGACAATGGCCATGACGTTGCGGCCGTCGTGCACGAGTACGCTCTTGGCCTCCCTGACGCGAAGGCCGGAACCGAGCAGAACGTTCTGCTGCGCAGAGACGGCCACGTCCACGCGGTTGGTAAGGAATTCCGCGAACATGAGGTTCATATTGATCGGCGTGTTCTCGCGGATCTCCTTGGCTAGCTCGCCAGACTTCGCAGCGAGCTGGCCAACGCCCTCACTCAACTTCGCAGTCTGCGTCTGGAGCTGTTCTTTTTCTTGGCGGACGACGGCGACCTCTTTCTTTAGATCGGTCAGGTTCTCGCGCAACAGGTTGCGCTCGCTTTCCGCAACCTTCGCAGCAGTGGCAAACTGCGCGGCTTGGGTGGCAGCGTCGGCGCGCTTCTTCTCTAAGTCTGCCAGCGCGGCTTGCTGCTTCTGCAACTCCGCCTCCTTCGCGGCTAGCGCGGCCTGCATCTGCTTCTCAAGTTGCTCGCGGATCAGGTCTTTCTCCGCCGTCGCCACGCGGACGGCCGTGGCGAGGTTCGAAGCCTGCTGAGCGGTGGCCGTCTGCTGCCGGCTCAGATCCGTGAGGGCCGCCTGCTGTTTCTGAATTTCCGCCTGCTTAGCGGCGACGGTCTGCTGCATCTCCTGCGCGAGGCGCGTCTTTTCCGCCTCGAAGTTCTTGATGGTGGCGGTGAGCGCATCCTGCTGCAGCTTCGCATCCGCCGCCTGCTTGGCGGCAGTGGCAAAGCGTTGCGACAAATCCTGTGCCGCCGTCTGCGACTGCTTGAGGTTTGCCTCCAACTGGATCTTCTGCGCCTGCAATTGCGCGAGCGTCTGCGCGCGGGTCTGCGAGTCGGCCTCGGCAAACTGGAGCCGCTGCTGGAGCTGGCTGCGCGTGGCCTGTTCCTGCTCGAGTGCAAGTTTCATCATGTCCACGAGGTCCTGATTCTGGCGCGCGGCATTAGCGCTGACCTCGGGCACGGGTGGCTTGCGCGAGGGGGCCGGCTCGACCTCGTCCCAGCGGGTGAGCGCCAGCAGGTTGAGCAGGAGAAAATCGCAAATGATGAGGAGGAGGGTCTTGTTCATCGTATGCGGGGCCGGATAACGCAGGCCACGATAGGGCATGAGGCATGAGGCAAAATGATGCGCGGGCGCGCCAATTCCTCGGTAACGCAACACGCGCCACGCAGCACGAAATAAAAAGGCCAGAGGTTCATCGCGGTTAACTCCTCACGCCACCTCCGGCTGCCGCTGCGCCACCTCGGATTGCGCCTCCACAATCAGCCGGCGCTTGGCGGCACGGACGTGGTAAATCTTCACGCAGGCCACGGTCACGATGCCAAAGAGGTTTGAAGCGTAGGCCGCGAGGAGGTTGGCTTGGATCATTTGCAGCACTTGCAGCACAAGGGCGGCGGCTGTGCCGGCAATGCCAATGTAAAGGCCGGAGTCGAAGAGGTTCTCTTCGTTCTCCAAGAGGCGCAGTTTAAGCTGCGCGGAGCCGGTGGACATTTCGATTTCGCGAATCTTCTTTAAGCACATGGCATACACGGCCACCTGCAGGCCGGCGAAGAGCATAATGCTCAGGATGGTGGAGAGGGATACTTCCATACGCGGTTTCGGTTGAGTTGCAGTTGTAGTCTTCTGAGTCGGAACGGGTGAATTGGTCAGCATCGGCAGCTTAAGGCGTAGGCGAAATTCCGGCGAGCCCAACGGCTTGAGCAAGAACGGTTCGCCTGCCACCAACAGCAGCGATCCCAAAGCCAGCGCCACCACGGCGCGCTGCCCATTAACCATTCGCGCGCCCACCAGCGAGCGGTTGTTGGGTTGGACGGGCGACAGCTCGCGCCACACCAAAAAGAATCCCAAACCGGCCAACAAAAAGAGCGCAATCTTCACCGTGAGCATCCCACGTGGCGCGGCAAGCGTCCAGCCCACGAGGAAGCCCGGCGTCATGCGCGTCGGCCCTAACGGCAACGACCGCGCCGTGAGCAGCCGCACCGCGCCCTCGCCGTGCGCGAGCGCCTTAGTCAAGTCGCCGGCACCCGCCACGCCGAACCGCAGCAGATAGGCCGCCACACGATCCGGGGCTTGCGTCAGCAAGGCCGCGGTGTAAAGCAGCGCAAGGTTATCAGGCGCGGCCTTCACGAGCTGGGCCAAGTCACTAAGTGCTCTCGCATTCGGCACATGGCGCAACAGTTCGCCGAGTTGAAGCCAGTCCATGCGCCTTGCAAGCGTGAGCAAATCCATGCAGAGGGTCTCCCACTCGCCCGCGAGCCGCGTCTCGTTCGCCCGCTCCGCCGTGGTGCGGATGTCCTGCGCCAGCAGCGGTGCGAAACGCTCGCCCTGATACAACAGCGCCGTCAGAAGAATTGTTGCCTCGAGGGGCTGGCCGCCGGGACGTCCCACCGGGACGAACTGCGTGGTGCTCGACAGGCTGCTCGTTTGCAGGATTGCCTGAACGCCGGGCGAACGCGCCGACGCGAGATGCTCCCGCAGCACGGTTCGGTTCGTCGCTGAGAGCAAAAAGGGCAGGATGATTTCGCTGGCCAGACGCGGGCCGGACTGCCCCTTGAAGACAGACTCGATGAATGGATCGGCGCCGCCCCACGCGTTCCAGCCGCGTCGTGCTTCGAGGGCAGCGAGTTCGGCTGTGAGGCGGGCGACATGCTCGTCCTTCACCGTCATGGCGGCGGAGAGGGCGAGGTTGGCGACACCTGGCCGCTGCGCATTGACGGCAGCGAGGCCAAGGCCGGCAGCGGTGGGCGTGCCCCGCCCCGCGCGTTCGAGTAATGCAGGATGAAGCGACTTCCAGTTGGCCGGAACCAGCGTGCCCAGCACCAGTAGCACACCCGACAATAGGCCGAAGAACGCCACGCGCCGTGAGGCGGGCGACAGCCCCGTGAGCACGGGATCGCCCCCCGGCAGCGAATCGCGCGGATCGCTCACCGAGCGCCAGCGGGCGTTGTCGAAGGGTTGTGGGTCGCCTTTCACAAATACAGATTGGACGGACGGGGCGACCAAATACCCCGCACCGGATCCATTTTTTCAGCGTGTCCCGACTGACTCGTCGTCGCAAAGGCAAATTCAGACGGAGGCTGAACCCGTCGGTATCCTAACGCTGCTTCCAATCGGCAAGTTGTTAGCCACACAACCTGCCCGGGCGTCTTTTGTAATCTTCATCGGTGTTTAGCCTTGGCAAAAAACCACGCTATCCACAGCGACGACTAAACCCGGTACTGCGAAACCTATTGCTGGGTCTGCGCCTACTTGAGCCCGCTCTCGACCATCTGCTCAAAGTCTCCGCGTGCGCCCTTAGCGAGTGCCGCCGGGCCGGTGAGACGGATGAAAATACTGCCGTCCTGCCCCTCAACGATGGCTCCAAGCAGCGCGAAACCGGGCTTGGGGGTGGGCGGCGTGCCGGGCACACCACTCTTATAGGTGCCCTCGGCAGAGACATAGGTCACAACAGCTTTGCCGATCTTCTTCTCTTCGATCTTCGCATTGATCTTGTCGCGACCCTCCTCAAATTGGCCGAGCCAGCGATCCACATTCGCCTTGGTGCCTCCGCTTTGCGGCCCAAAGAAGAAGAACACCACCTCACCCGGTTCCTTAGCGTCCTTGGCCGTGACCTTGAGTTGGGCCTTGCGCATCTGGGACTGAACCTCGACCCACTCCCAGCTGGCGGGCCGCTTGAAGGTGAACTCACTGACCTTGAAGGTCTCCGGGCCAGCGGCAGACGCGGCAAAGACGAGAGCAAACGAGGCGAACAGGGTGGAGCAGATTAGTTTCATGCGCGCACTGGTAGCCCCCACGCCCCCGCGTGGCAAGCTCCAAGCCGCGGGTCAATAGGACGTGTCCGCCCCGCTGGACGCCGCCCAGCCGCCCACTTACACTTCTCACACATGAACTTGGAAGACCACGTAGGTGATGTGATCCGCAAGGCGCGGACAATGCGAGCGGTTAATATCGCCGATGCCGCAAAGGCCGCTGGCTTAAGCGCGGAGGAGTTCGCCGTGCTGGAACATTCCGGCAGCGGCCCGCGCCCGCTGGATTTCCCTGCACTTGCCGCGCTATTGAAGCTGGATGGCCCCAAACTCACCGCCCTCGCCGCCGGCTGGCAGCCCGCGCCGCTGGACCCCGGCACTTGGCGCGAGTTCCGTCAGATCACGACTACGCAAAACGGCAACACGGTGCATTGCTACCTTGTATGGGACGAGGTCACGCGCGAAGCCGCGCTGTTTGACACGGGCTTCGAGGCAGAGCCGATCTTTACGGTGCTGGAAGAAAACGGCGCAGCGCTGAAGCATCTGTTCATTACGCACTCGCACCACGATCACGTCGAGGCGCTTGGCCCACTGCGCGAACGCTTCCCGACGCTGCGCATCCATACGGACATGCAGGGCGCGCCGCCGCAGAGCCGGAACCGTCGCAATGACTGTGTCCACGTCGGTAGCTTGCGCGTGACCAACCGCGAAACGCCTGGCCACGCCATAGACGGCGTAACCTACCTCATCGGTAACTGGCCAGAGGATGCACCGCACGTCGCCATGGTCGGCGACGCCATCTTCGCGGGCTCAATGGGTGGCGCGAAAGAGCATGGCGAAATAGCGAAAGCCAGAGTTCGCGAGCAAATCCTCACACTTCCACCGGACACGCTAATTTGTGCTGGCCACGGACCGCTCACGACGGTGGCCGAGGAAAAGGCGCACAATCCGTTTTTCTGAACCAGAGCGCGGGTGATCTTCCCCGTTGGATCTGCTGACCAGCTATACTTGCCCAAGCTTTTGGTTTTGGTGCCCTAAACGAACTAAATGGACACGCTTGGGGCGCGGTTGCCTCCGCTTCGTTTTCCAAGCATACTAACGCCATGCCGAAACGGCCCGATGACGTCGCTGCCGACGACCAAATTCTTGCGTTGCTACCCTACGCGCACATGCGGGGTGGATTTGTTATCAAGCCGGAAGACATGGGCCGTGTGAAGGGCCTTGCCATTGAAGCAATGGAAGGTCAGGTCGGCGAACAGCTAAAGCAGATTTATCAACAAGTCGAGACGCTCGCCCGGCAGGCCAAGGCCATCCGCACACGCGCAGAGGTAAGCTATAAGATTTACCAGTGCGATCTGCGCTTTGAGCCCCGCATCAATCAAGTCTATCACCTGTACGAATCTGAGATCGGTGCACCACAACTCTCACTCATTGCGCCGGATGAGTGGACTACGGACCGTACGCATCTCGCAACTGTGCGATTACTCGCAGACCATACTTGGGAAGTACTGGAAGCAAAAGAAAACGCCGCCGAAATTCCCGTCTCCGAAGCCGCTCCAGACAAAGCGAGCAATTGAATTTACCCGCGTCGTAGTTACCCTCGCGTATATGCCAATTTACGAATTCCACTGCGCTGATTGCGGGCAAGACAGCGAAGTGCTCGTCCGCTCCAGTCATTGGGAGGGCACGCCCTGTCCTAATTGTGGGTCGAAGAAACTGACCAAAAAGTTTTCCACCTTTG
The DNA here is from genome assembly GCA_016871445.1 of Verrucomicrobiota bacterium. Classification (GTDB taxonomy): domain Bacteria; phylum Verrucomicrobiota; class Verrucomicrobiia; order Limisphaerales; family SXTU01; genus SXTU01. Next base: position 6,038 of record VHDH01000040.1, read on the forward strand.
CCTCCGCAAACACCAGCGGCAGCGGCGAAGCAGCGGCCTGCACTGGCCAGCCCAATTCTTGTGGGTTGTGTGGCACAGGCCCGCAACAATAGATGAGGATTACGGCAGCTTTTCGAAGCGCTCCCAAGCGGCTTCCCAAGCGGCCGCATCCCGAGGAAAAAAATTTCCAGAGCGGAAGGAACTCGCCACGACCTCGCGTCCTGCCGCAAGCGACGGCAAATCCCCCAGCACGATGGCCTGCACAAGGATGTTGCCGATGGCCGTGGCCTCAGCAGGACCGGCTATCGCAGGGAGGCCGCAAGCATTTGCGGTGAACTGGTTTAGCAAGGCGTTCTTGCTCCCGCCACCGACGATGTGCAGCCGCGCCACTTTCGCTCCGGCGAGTTTCTCTGCCTGCCGCAGCACGCGGCGATACTGCAACGCGAGGCTTTCCAAGGTGCAACGGATGAATCCGCCCGGCGTCTCTGGCGCAGGCTGGCCGGTTTCGCGGCAATACGCGGCTAGGCGATCCAGCATCCCATCCGCCTGCGAAAAACGCGGGTCATCAGGATTGATAAGTGAGCGGAACGGCTCAGCTTCGGCGGCCAGCTGCGTGAGCGTGGGGTAGTCGAAGTCGCGGCCCGCACGCGCCCAATCGCGTCGGCACTCCTGCACCAGCCAGAGGCCAACGATATTCTTTAGCAGTCGCACGGAGCCGCCGTAGCCAACTTCGTTGGTGAAATTTAGTTCACGGCAATGGTCGGTAAGAATCGGCGCGGAGAGTTCCAAGCCCAGCAACGACCATGTGCCGGAACTGAGATACGCCCAGTCCGGGACGCTGGATGCTTGGGGTCCGGTGTTGGCGGGCACACCGACGACCGCTGCGCCCGTGTCGTGCGTGCAGGTGGCGATGACTTCGGACTCCTTGTTTAGGCCGGTTTGCTGCGCGACTTGCGCGCGGAGGCGACCGAGCTTGGTGCCCGAGTCGACGAGCGGCGGAAACTTGTCCGGTGTTATTCCTAGCGCATTCAGCAACGGAGCGGACCAAGTGCGCGTGCGCGGGTTATAAAGCTGCGTTGTGCTGGCCAAGGAAACCTCCGCCCGCGCCACCCCGCTCAGTAAATAATTAAAGGCGTCACCCAGCGGGACGATTTGCGCCGCCCGCGCAAGCCGTTCAGGCGTCTCGGCAGCCAAGTGGTAAAGGTGATTAAGGGGCATGAACTGAATGCCCGTTTCAGCGAAAACTCGTTCCCACGGCACTTTGGCAAAAAACGCCTTCACGCCGCGCTCGCAGCGAGGATCGCGGTAGTGGAAGACCGGGGTGATGACTTCACCGCACGCGTCAAACAGCACGCAGTCAAGGCCCCACGAATCCACGCTCATGCTGGCAATCTCCCCGCCACGCCGCGCCGCGCGCCGCAACCCTTCCATGATACCCGCCCACAACGCTGGCACATCCCAATGCCATGAGTCACCCACGCGTAATGGCGTGTTTGTGAAGCGGTAGATCTCCTCCAGCGCAAGCCGCTCCTCGGCGAGCGAGCCTAACATCACGCGCCCGCTCTCTGCGCCAAGGTCAATGCCAAGGTAGTGTCGTGTACCCATGAGTCGGAATCGCTACAGCAGAGCGCGGTATGACATATGCGCAGACATCGCGTCTGATCTCGCACTCAAACTTCTGCAGGGCCTCACAACCACTCACGGATTTTGTCCTGCCAGCGATTGTAGATGTAGCCCAGCACGATGAGCACCACGCCCAACGCCATGAAGGCCAACACGCGATACATCAGCCCGATTTGCCAAACGTCTAACAGCACTACGCGCCCGACCGCCCCCGCCAGCACCGCCAGCCCGAGCCACCGATACATTCGTTCGCGCAGCGCGAAGCCGACCGCGAACACCACCAGCGCCAACCCCGCCCAACTCACGGTCAGGAAGAACTTTCCGCCCGCCGCCTGCACCACCCAGCGCGAGAGAAAGAGCCAAAGCGTAAGCCCGCTGGCGAAAATCGCGGCCGTGTGTGCCCCCTCCGGGAGCGCCGCGCCCTCGGCATGCCGCCGCGCGACACGTTGCAGAGCGAAAACTCCGAGCATGGGCACTACGTTGAGCAACAGAAGTTCCGTTTGCCAGGCGTCGTGGAACACCACACGCGCTAGCCCTGCGAGGAGGCAGAGTAAGCCCAACACCAAGTAAGTCCGCTCTCGCAGCCAGAGCCCCGTCCCAATAAACGCCGGCCCGAGCAACGACCACGCGAGGGTGAAAAATTGTCCGTCCCGCTGCGGCAGCAGCCAGCGTGACAAGTGCAGCCACAAGAAGCCACCCGCGACCAAGACCACCACAATGTGCGCGTTCGCCGGCACCGGAAAGCGCTCCGGCGCACGGCGCGCGAGGGCTTGCAGCACGAGCGGCAGCAGCACGGCGAAAAGATTTGGCATACTGAGCAACTGTTCATTGGGTGCGCTCGACGCGAGTACCGCAAACAGCCCAAGCCCAAGCGCGAGGGCGCTGGCCAACAGTGGTTGCGCGAGCCGTCGCCAGCCGGCGAAGGCAAACAGCCCTGCCCCACCCAGCGCGAGGGTCCACGGCCGTTGCTCTGAAGGCACATGTCGGAAATCCAGTGCCACCGCCATCGCAAAAGCCGACCAGTAGTAAAGCTGCATGAGCACCGGCAAAGTTGCGCGCGGTCCGGCAGCAAGGCTCAGGACAAACGGCTTGGCCCAGCCCACCGCTGCCGCTGTAAGTAACAACATACCGACGGGAGCGAGCGCATATAGCCAGTCATCATCGCGTGATTTACTGACATGCCTTACGAAGTTCACCGCCGCAACGAGCGTGAATACTTGCCCCGCCGCTGCGAGCCGCCACGCCCGCGTCACCGCACCGTAACCGGTTACGCCCAGCGCGAGAGCGCTCGCAGCCACGAGCCACAACGGCGCGGAGCAATGCGCGTGAACCCATGTGTAAAGCAACGTCACAACACCGAGCGCACACGCAGACTCGAAGATTACCGCAAGCTTGCGATCACCAACTACCATTTGCCGGGTCCACCAATGCAACACGGCGAGCGTAGCCGCGAGCAGCAACAAGGGACGCCATGCGGGCAAGTCCGCCCAGCCGTGATCACGCATGAGCCAATAACTGTGGGCGAGGAAAAGGTAGCCTTGGCCGAGCAAAGTCAGTTCGCGCGTCCGCAGCCAATGGACCGAGGCCGTGAGTAAGAACGCTGCGCCGCCGAACCATACCGGCAACCACAGCGCGGGTGTGTGTTGAATGAGGGTTGCGCCTCCGGCGACAAGTGAGAACAAAGCAAAAATCGAAGTCCGTGCGCGCAGCAACGCCGTGTTGGCAGGGTCCTCGTGCCGGCTCATCCACCACGCGTTGAACAGCAGCAGCGCGGTCACGCCGAGGCCGAGCGCAGGCGAATCATCTGGCCGGGCGGTCCGCACCAGCCAGCCCGCCGCAAGCGCCGCCGCCACGAACGCAGCGGCGCGTAACAAGCGGCTCGGTTGTCGTAGCCCAAGCGTGAGCAACACGACGCTTTCTGCCGCCAACAGCACAGCAAGTTGATGCCCGGTGAACTTGAGGATGAGACTCACCGTGAGCAGCACCAGACCTTGTGTCACATACGCCGCGCACACAGCCGGTTCTTTGAACAAGCGGGCCCGCGCGAGTGCCGCAAGCACCATGAGCACCCCGCCGAAGCTGAGGCAGAACAGCCACAACCTGCCTTGGCGCTGCGACGCCATCGAGAGCACGGCGAGAGCGAAGAACGCACCGTTGTTTGCGCTGAGGAAAGCAGCGCGGCGTTGGGCCGCGAGCGTATCGCCTTCTGCCAGAAAAGTTGCCGCCGTGAAGCACAGCCAGTAGCCGACGAGGAACGCGAGCGCGAGCCAGAGATGTTCTTGCGGCGCGCCGAGGAGCCATTGACCGTCGTGGAAGAAGCGCCAAAAAGCGAAACCACCGTAGCTCGCCACCAGGCCCGCAAGCGTGAGGTGCGCCCACCGGTTGCGGACGAGAAAGAACACCGTGGCGATGGTAAGCACGAGATTCGACGCGAGTGTGAACGTGCCGACGCGCGTGACGACAGCCGTGTAGAAGCCCAGTCCCAGCGCGAACAGCGCAAGCGTCTCGGACTTCTTGCGATCGGCGAGCCACACGATGAAGCCCGCCCAACCCAGCAGCAGCACTCCGTCAAGCACCACGCTGCCAATCACACGCAACGGCTCGTAATGGTGCGCCGCGTAGGTGGTGAAATAGACTGCCCCTAAACCGCCCGCGAGCAACACGTGGGCGAAGTTGCGGAGCGAGTCCTTCGCCTGCCGACGCTGGAGCCACGCACCTGCGCCAAGCAACGCCGCGCTGCCGACGTAGAGCAGCGTGACTTTTCCCACTGCCCCGAGTTGCGGGACGATTTGCCGATAAGCGAGGTTCGCAAGAAAGACGAAGCCCGTCAGCAGGATCACCACCCCCACGCGCACGAACCAGTAAGTGCCTAAGCGCAACTCGAAGGATTGCGGTGCATTCGGTGGAGTAACGGGCACGGCTGGCAGCGGGGGAATCTTTGGAGGCGTCTCCGCTGTCGGCGGGACCGGCGGGACCGGCGAGGTGACCCCAGCTTCGCCCGGCGCATTGGCCCGGGCCAACGCTGCCAGGAACGGCTCAGCCGGCAGCGGCGGCGGGGTGATAGGTCGGGCTGGTGCCGCGGGAATTTCTGCGAGCGGCTCCACCACTGCTGGTGTAATGGGCAGGGCTTCGAGTGCCACGGGTTCGGGTTGCGGCGGAGTTTCGATGGGCATTGGAGCCAGCCTTTCTTCCGGCAAGGGGGGCACCGAAGGCACAGGCGCTGTACTGGGCGGCGGCAGGATGACATTTGGCACTTCTGCTGGTGCAGGCTTGACCGGAAAAGTTGCTGACGCCTCTTTCGCCTCGGTGAGCCGGCGACGCAATTGGGCCAACTGACTCTCCAACTCGTCGTGCCGGTTGCTGAGATTGCCGATACGGATAGTCAGCCAGAGTATTAGGACCGCGACTGCGACCAAATAGACGGTGGTAATCATGCGATGCTCTTTGCCGCGCCGGCGGCGTTAAAAGTCTCTGGCTGTGCGTTAACAAGCCGAGACTGGCGTGGCGCACGTGAAAGACGTTAATCGTTATTTTTTAAACAACTATCGGTTGGCTGGCCGTGGTCTTATTAAGACTATCTTAAGGCTCTCTGTCTTTGGCGAGCGGAGAGTTCACGCGGTAAGGAGTGTTAGCTGATATTGCTGCCGATGGTGCCGACCCTAAAAAACTGATTGAAGGAGGCTCGATGGCGATTTGTGCGGACTGGAGTGTTGGAGTAATGGAGCGCGACAGCTTCTGACAATCCGACATTTCATTGCTTAATCGTCTGCCGGCGGCTCTGGGACAGCGACCGTCTGCTCACCGCGCGAAGTGCTTGTCCCATTGGCTCTTGTTGGCCAGCGGGTCGGCGTCCGTGCCCCAGAGCTTCTTCACAATCTCGCGCTGCGGAACGAACGGGCACTTTGCCTTCGGCTGCTCATGTGCTTTATCCACTTGGCGGAGCGCGAGCTGAGCGCCGGTCATCAGCGCGGGCTTGTCGGGCTGGCCGAACACTGAGTTTAACTTGTGCGCCGCCTCGTCCAGCGCCACCCACCGCTCAGCGGGCGTAGTGCCCCAGAGCGTTGGCTGGGTATCGAGCCGCGAGAGGTTCCAAAACGTAAGGCGGATCTGTCGCACCGGCTTCCACTGGCGGCCCATCAGGGCGCGAAAAATTTCCTCCACTACGCGGTTGATGACCGAGTTCTGGAACTGCGGGTGCTGAAAACGATGGCCCGCCCCCGTCTCCGTAAAATCACAGAAGCGGATCGTCAGCCCCAGCTCGCGGGCCTGCAACTGCTCACGCCGGAGCTGCCCGACCAGCCGCGTCGCCTCGCTCAACAGGAACGTCAGCGCCGCCTCATAATCCGGCTCATCATAGGGCAACGTGGTACTACTCGAGATCGTCGTGCGATCCTTCACTTCGAGCAGCAACGGCTCGTGCCACTGGCCGTTGGCGAAGAGCCAGAGCTGCTGACCCCAGATGCCAAATTTTTGCTTGAGCAACATCGAGGGCAACGCCGCCACGTCGCCAAAGGTCTTGGCGCCGAGCGCAGACAGCGCACGCTCACGGCGTTTCGCGATGCCGGACATCTCACGCACGGGGCGGTCACGGAGAAATTCTTTTTCCGTACCGGGCGCGACTTCGAGGAAGCCCGGCTTGCCCGCATCCGTGGCAAGCTTGGCGAGCTTCGCTGAGTTCGCCAGCCCACCGGACACCGGCAACTTCACTTCCCGCCGGATGCGCTCGCCAATGGCACGGAGATAATCCATCGGCGTTGTATCCCGCCAGACATGCTGGGCCAGCGAGGTGAGATCGAGGAAACCTTCATCTATCGAGACCGGCACCAGCGTGGGCGCATACTGCTCGAGGATATGGAACATCTCATGCGAGAGCCGCCGATACTCATCATAGTGCGGCCGGCACAGCACGCCCTTGGGACAGCGCGCTTTCGCCTCGAAGCATGCCATGCCCGTCGCAATCCCGAACTGCTTCGCCGCGCGGTTGGCCGCGATGACGATGCCGTCCCCACGCCGCCCGCCGCCCACCCACACCGGCCGCCCCTCCAGCTTCGGCTCTAGTGCGATTTCGCAACTGGCGAAAAAACTGTCGCCGTCCACATGTAGAATGCGATTGAGCCGGTTCATCTGGCATCAGTTAGTGTAAGTCTCCCTGCATCCGCTCCAAGTGGCAAAGTTGAGAAAAGTTTTTCACCCGGACAGGCGATGTCCGAGGGCGATATTTTTAAGAGCTGCTCCGCGAACACCTCCAAAACGCGCGCATAGGGGCTAATAGGTGACAGGGCAAGTCGGCCCCGAACTTCACCCCTTGTCACATGGTTGCTTTATGACCGACATGCACGAGGCGGACGGGGCGAGGGGCGAACGGCGAGGGATATCGCCCGACACGCTTCAGGCGAACTTCACCTTCAGGCGCTGGCCGCGGATGGCGGTGCGGTTGAGCTTGGTGATGATGGCGTTGGCCGCGTCCTGCGCCACGTCTACGAACGTGTGCCGCTCACGGATATCCACCACGCCAACAGTGCCAGAGGGCAGGCCAGTCTCGCCAAGGATACACCCCACCACGTCGCCGGGTGCCACGCCGTGCTGCGCACCCACGCTCATCCACAATCGAGCCATTTGATCTGGCGTGCGACGGCTGGCAGGGCGGCGCGGTGCAGGTCCGGAGCCGGATTCCTCCCGGCGCGGGCGCTCGTAGGGCTGGTCATCATATTGGTCGTAGTCGCGGCGCAGCGGACGGCGCTCGGCCGGACGATCCATTTGGGAGCGGAACTCTTTCTTGGGAATGCCGACCTTACGATAGGGTGGCCGTTCTGGCGTGGGCGCAGCGGGCGGAAGAGAAAGTTCAGCGGAAGGCGTAGGGACAGGTGCGATCGAAGCGGGTGGCTCGGAGGCGGGGAGCTTTGTGGCCGGCTCGGAATGCAGGCTCAGCGCCTCGGATCGGACCGGCGGGCTGGCTGATATGGCGCTCGGACTACCGGCAGGAGCATCCTGACTTCCCGACGCGTTACTGGGCTCTCCCACTGACGGGTTCTGGGCTCCCGCCGCGCCTTGGCGCTTCGCCGGAGTCTTCTGGACCCCGGCCGGAGTCTTGGTGGCAATTCGCGGGCCATTTGCAGACGCAGCGGGTGCCGTTGCGGGGACACTTCGGTCTTCGGTGCGCTGCGGCACGGCTGGCTTCGCGGCCTCGCGACGAGCCGGAGCCTCCGCTTCACGGCGCGGTTCAGGTACTTCGCCGCCGCCGAGCAGGTGCAGCATCGCCGAGATGATGTCCGTGGTATCGTAGCCTTCTTCCAGCATCCGCTCGACGGCGTGCTCCTGACGGTCGAACTCGCCGCCCTCGAGCGTGGCGCGAACTTTTTCCAGCAAAACGTTTGCGCGGGCTTCGTCCACTTCGTCGCGGCTGGGAATGAAGCCGCGTTGCAGCCGCGAGCGGGTAAAGCGCTCAATGTTCCGCAGCGCGTAGAAATCGCGGCCCGAGACGAAGGTGAACGCCATGCCACTGCGGCCCGCGCGCCCCGTGCGGCCGATGCGGTGGACGTAATCTTCGGGATCGTAAGGCAGGTCGTAGTTCACCACGACCTCGATGTCGTCCACGTCAATGCCGCGTGCGGCCACGTCCGTGGCGACGAGGAACTTCAGCCCCGACTTACGGAACTTGTTCATTACGCGGTCGCGCTGGTTTTGGTTCATGTCACCGTGCAGGCCCTCGGCGGAGTAGCCCTGCGTGTTCAGGTGCTCAACGAGTTCGTCCACCATGCGCTTGGTGTTGCAGAAGATGATGCCGAGCTTGAGATCGTTGACATCAATCAGCCGCGTGAGCGCCTCGACCTTCCAGCGCCGGTCCACCTCGAAATATACTTGTTCGATACTCGGCACCGTCAACGCCTGCTGCTCGATGCGCACACTCTCCGGAGCCTTGGCGTGGGTCTCGATCAACTCACGAATGGGCCGGGGCATCGTGGCGCTGAAGAAGACTGTCTGCCGCGACGCAGGCGTGGCCCGGAGGATGAACTCGATATCCTCGCGGAAACCCATGTTCAGCATCACGTCGGCCTCGTCGAGGATGACAGAGCGAACCTGATCGAGCCGCAGCGTGCCGCGCTCCATGTGGTCCATCACGCGGCCCGGCGTGCCGATGACGATCTGCGCGCCCTGCCGAAGACCATAGAGCTGACGGTCGTAAGATTGGCCGCCATAGATGGGCAGAGCGTTGATGCCGCGCTTGAAAAAGGAAAGTTTATGGACTTCCTCGCAGACCTGCACCGCAAGTTCGCGCGTGGGGCAAAGGATGAGAACCTGCACGGCGCGGTTGGCCGGGTCGGTCTTCTCAATAGCCGGGATGGCGAAGGCCGCGGTCTTGCCAGAGCCGGTTTGCGACTGGCCGACGATGTCCTTACCGGCCAGCAGGACGGGGATAGCCGCGGCTTGGATGGGCGAGGCTTGCTCGAAACCGAGCTTATCTATGGCCTTAAGGATTTCCGGGGACAGGCCGAGTTCGGAGAACAGTCTGGGTGTCATGCTGCGTCGAAGCGACTTAGCGACATTAACAGGGAAGGCCGCGAGGGCGAGAGGTATTCTTAGATCCCACAAGAACGGGTTGCCCGCTAACACGACGCCACGATGGGAGATTGCTATCCCCCATTGGCCAGTGGTGCCTCCAACCTGACATGAGACTTGGGGTAAATTCGTATCGAGCCGGCTAGGCCACGCAGCCGTTCCGCATAATTCTACCCACGGCCGCAGGTGGCTTTTGGTTTGCCGGGGCGGTTCCGGCGGAACACCTTGGGCCGCCATGAGCCGCGCGACAAAGCTTCTCTTCGTCTGCAGCCGCAACCGCTGGCGCAGTCCAACGGCCGAGCGGCTGTTTGACGGCGTCCACGGCTGCCGCGCGCGCTCCGCCGGCACGGAGGACGCCGCGCGCGTGCGCGTGACCGCCGGCCACATCGGCTGGGCGGACCGCATCTTTGTGATGGAGAAGAAGCACTTGCGCCGGCTGCGCTCGCGGTTCGGTGACGCGCTCGACGGCAAGCCCGTCGTCTGCCTGCACATCCCGGACGACTACGAGTTCATGCAGCCGGAATTGGTCACGTTGCTCGAGGCGGCCGTGACGCCCCATCTCGCCGAAGGATGAAGTCGCGCCTGCCCGTTGCGTTTCGAAATGCGTGCGCTCGGTTGGGCGTCGCGCCGACTCAATACGTCTTCACCGTCCGCATCGCGTCACAGCGGGCCGCCTTGTTCGAATTCGCCCCGCGGGGCGAACGGCGCGTTGCACGGTTGGTGCGGGAGTTCGTCTGCTCGACCTCGAAGTTCGGCATCGGGCAGGTGGCGGGTTCCAACTGCACGCCGCTTGGGCTCCACCGTGTCGCCGAGAAGCACGGCGCTGGCGCGGAGGCCGGCACGGTCTTCAAGGCTCGCAAGCCCGTCGGCCACCTTCGCGACGGCTTGCCGCTCGAATCCATCACCACGCGCATCCTGTGGCTGGCGGGCCTCGAGGCCGGCATTAACCAAGGGGGCACCGTGGACACCTTCGCGCGCTACATCTACATCCACGGCTTCGGCGACCAAGCCAGCCTCGGACGGCCCGCGTCGCATGGGTGCATCCATCTCGCGGATGCCGATCTCATTCCGCTCTTTGACCTGCTGCCGGTGGGGACCCTGGTGTGGATCGCGCGGCGGTGAGTGGAGGAAACTTTCGCTGACTTCGTCGGCACGCCGCGCCAAGCTCCCTCCATGCGCATCATCGGCGGCATCGCCGCGAACCGCCACCTGAAGGCCCCGAAGGGCCTCGACGTGCGGCCCACGCCCGACCTCGTGCGGCAAGCGGTCTTCAACAGCCTCGGCGACCGTGTGCCCAACGCGCGCGTGCTGGAACTGTTCGGCGGCACTGGCGCGTTGAGCCTCGAGTGCCTCAGCCGAGGCGCGGTAAACGCAGTGTGTGTTGAGCTATCCGCACGGCACGCACGGTTCATTGAACAGAACGTTGCTCTCGCCGGGTTACCCCGGGAACAATTTCACTTGCGCGTGCAGGACGTGTTTGTAGCGCTGCCGCAACTCATTGTAACGGGGGCGGCGTTTGACCTTATCCTCGCCGATCCGCCCTATGGGGAGAAAAATATCGGCAAGCGCTCTGAGTCCTTCGCTCAGCGGTTGCTGGATGACGCCGACCTACCGAAACTGCTCGCGCCCGGAGGCCTCTTCATCCTTGGCCATGCCAAACGCGACACCTTGGATATCCCAGTGGCCTGGGGCGAGCGTAAGCTCATGAAGCATGGCGACTCCTGGATGCGGTTTTTGCAGCCAGTGACTTGACCCCAAGCCGCTCCGCTCGCTTTGACTTCGCCCCGAGCGTTCCCTAGCTTCCCTGCCCATGAACGTCCTGAAGCATTCGGACAAGGATTTCGCCGCCCGGCTGGCGCAGCTTGCGGCAGCGTCGAGCCTCTTTGATCCCGTCGTCGAGGGGCGCGCGCGCGGCATTGTGGAAGCCGTGGGTGCGCGCGGTGACGCTGCGCTGCTGGAACTGACCGCGCGTTTCGATGGCGCACAACTCACGGCGGAACAGCTCGTGGTTGCGCCGGAAGAACTGTTCAACGCCTCCATCGCGGCGGATGAATCCCTCCGCGCCGCCGTCAAAGAGGCAGAAACAAATATTGCTGCCTTTGCGCGAAAATCTCTGCGCAAAAACTGGTTAGCTCGCAACTCGCACGGGGCGACTGTGGGCGAGAAGTTCGACGGCTTCGAACGCGTGGGCATCTACATCCCCGGTGGAACCGCCCCGCTGGTGTCCACGGCGTTAATGACTATCGTACTCGCCCGCGTGGCGGGCTGCCGCGAGATCGTCGTGTGCACCCCGCCCGGACGGGACGGCGCGGTGAACCCAGCGCTGCTCTTCGCTGCGCGCACGGCGGGCGCGACGGAGCTTTACAAAGTCGGCGGCGCGCAGGCCATTGCCGCGCTCGCGCTGGGCACGGCGACGATCCGCCCGGTGCAGAAAATCTTCGGCCCTGGCAACGCCTACGTCGTCGCCGCCAAGCGCCTGCTGGTCGGCCACGTCGCCATCGACCTCTTACCCGGCCCAAGCGAGGTGCTCGTGCTGGCCGACGACTCGGCCAACCCAAAGTTTATCGCCGCCGATCTGCTCGCGCAGGCCGAACACGGCTCCGGCCACGAGCGCGTCTGGCTGGTGACGACTTCAGCGAAAGTGCTGAAGGCGACGGAAAAAGAAATTGTCCGGCAGCTTCCGTCGCTGGCGCGCCGTGACTTCATCGCGAAGGCGCTGGCGAATAACGGCTGGCTAATCCAAGTGAAGTCACTCCCCGACGGCCTCGCGCTGGTAAATCGCCTCGCGCCGGAGCATTGCGAAGTGATGATCCGCCAGCAGCAGCAGGCCGTGAAACAGATCACCACGGCCGGCGCGCTCTTTCTCGGCGGTTGGTCGCCAACGGTGTTGGGCGATTATGTGGCCGGTCCTAGCCACACGCTGCCAACGGGCGGCGCGGGACGAAGCTTCGCTGGTCTAACGGTGGACCAATTTCAGCGGCGGACCAGCGTGGTTAATTACTCCAAAGCCGCCTTGAGAAAAGGGCTTGGGTCAGTGCGAAAGTTTGCCGAGCTGGAAGGCTTGGATGCACACGGACATTCGGCCGAGGTCCGGCTGGAATGAGTCCTCCCCGTCCGGGCGGGATCCAGCAACAAGCCGTTGCACTTAGTTTAGGATCAACTCCAGGTAAATCACATCCAGCCAGCGGTCAAACTTGTAGCCGACTTCTTTGAAGTGGCCTACCTGTACGAAACCGAACCGCGCATGCAGGCGCAGGCTGGCTTCGTTGGTCGCGTCAATCGCCGCGATAATGGCGTGCAAGCCTTTAGCACGGGCAGCTTCAATCAGCGGCGCGAGCAGCAACTTGCCAAGCCCTTTACCGCGTTGGTCAGCAGCGATGTAAACCGAGTTCTCCGTGGTGAAGCGGTAACCAGGCCGCGCGTGATAAGGGTTCAAAGCGCTCCACCCGACGATTCGTCCAGTCGCGTCCTCCGCCACAAAGACCGCGAAGCCGTCGCGCACGTGCTGATCGAACCACTCCTCACGTTGCATTAACGTGCGCGGCTCGTAGTCGTAGGTAGCGGTGGTGGTGAGCACCGCGTCGTTGTAGATGGCGAGGATCCCCGGGCAATCAGCCCGCGTGGCAGGACGAATGGTCATGGCCGGAGCTAATTAGCCTTTTCTGGAGCAGCTTCTGTTGCGGGCTCGGCTTCCTTTTCCTCTTCAGGCTCCGGTTCTTTAGCTTCAACGCTTTGCAAGGCCGCACTGATGAGGCCGGCAAAAAGCCCGCCACTGAACAAAGTGTTGCGAAAGAAGGTCCACGTTTCAGGCCATCCGTTAGTCCCCGTGGTCAAGGCCCGCAGCCAGTCTGCCAGCGTTTTGGCGTAAACTGGGTTGGCCAACCAAGCGGAAGTGTTCGTGATGAGGTAAAACAAAACCGCGCCCACCAACCCGCCTGCCACATGCATCCAAATTGCCCGCTGCCGAGCAAAGAGCCGGCCTAAACCGTAAATGGACGCGTAGGCCAAATAATTTACCAACTGATAGTCGCTGAACGGCGCGGTCTGGTAGTAAAGGACATTTAACCCCACGTCCGTTGCCACCAGCGGGCCGAAGACCACCCACCACGGGAGCCGTTGCGGAAACGCCCCCGCGCAAAACACGAGCCCGTAAGCCAAACTGAAATTAGGTGGCATGATCCCCGGCCAGCGCGTGAGCACAAAGGCCGCTATTATCAGCGCGGGGACAAGCACAGTACGTTTCACGGCGGCGGATAATAAGGCGGGAAAGACGGCGGCAAAGAGGAAAGTTGGGTGGTGACCGACGCGTTAGCTGAGATAGGCCACGCACCGCTCATGGCCGCCTCAAGAAACGAGCTACGCTGCTTCTCGTGGGTTCTAGGTCGCGTGACCAAGTCTAGCACCGGCAACCAGCCAGCCGCACACAATCCGTGGCCCGCTTTCATACCCCAGATTTCGCCTCGCAAGTCTTGCCCCGCCGCCTGACGCTCGCATCTGGTGCCCGACCTTTTCGCAATCCTCCACGAGGACGCCGACCTGCTGGCCATCAACAAACCCGCCGGGCTTGTCTGCCATCCCACGAAAGGTGACGTTTATTCCAGCCTCATCAGCCGCGTGCGCCTGCATCTGGGCAATACCGCGACCGCCCACCTCGTTAACCGCCTCGACCGCGAGACCAGCGGGGTCATTCTGGTTGCAAAAAGCCCCGACGCTGATGCCGCACTCAAAAAACTTTTCGCTCAGCACCGCGTGGAAAAGGAGTACCTCGCCATCGCCCACGGCCACTTCGCACCTGATTCCGTGACGTGTGATGCCGCCCTTGGCAAAGACGAGCAGGCGATCATCGCCATCAAGGACTGTGTTCGCGCCGACGGCTCAATATCAAAGACGGAATTCAGCGTGGAGCAACGGTTCACGCGCGCGGAGGGCAACTTCACCGTGTTGCGCGTCCGACCGCACAGCGGGCGCAAGCACCAGATACGCATCCACCTTCAGCACCTCGGCTACCCGCTGGTGGGCGACAAACTTTACGGCGGCGACGAGCAACTTTACCTCAACTTCGTCCTTCGCCAACTCACCACCGAACAGCGCACCCGACTCATCCTGCCTTGCCAAGCCTTGCACGCCGCTGTGCTGCGCTTCCACTGGCGCAACCGCGACTGGGAATTCCGTGCTAACCCGGAAAAATGGTTTACCGACTTCATTGCCGGCGAACCTTGCTCGCCGGACTGGGCGGAGAAATACCTCTGAAATGGCGACTCGCGAGGGTTGAATCACAGCCTGCACACACCCACCGCCCCCGAGAGCAACATGGCCCGTTCGCAACTCGCCATTCGCTATTTCTCGCGCCAACCGCTAAAAGCTTCGCCGTGGTGACGATGTCAACGCCAGTTCCCGAAACTATGCAAGCCGTGGTCTATCGCGGCGTGAACGACCTGCGCGTCGAATCCGTGCCCGTGCCGCGCATAAGCGCGAGCGAATTGCTCGTGCGCGTGGCCGTGTGCGGCGTTTGCCCCACGGACATCAAGAAAATCCATCACGGCACCGTGCCGCCGCCGCGCATCTTTGGGCACGAGACCGCCGGCACCATCGTAAAACTGGGCGCACGTGTGCGCGGCTTTCGCATTGGCGACCGCGTAGCACTGCACCACCACATCCCCTGTCTCAATTGCCACGCCTGTCGACACCGAGCATTCGCCCAGTGCCCTCAATACAAGCGCACGGGCATCACCGCCGGGTTCGAGCCGGCCGGCGGTGGCTACGCAGAATACGTGCGCGTGATGGACTTCTGCTTGCCAGGCGTGGTGAAAATTCCAACAAAGAATTCCTTTCTCGAGGGCGCGATGCTCGAACCAGTCAACACCGTGCTCAAAGGCGTCAACCGACTCACCGTGCTGCCCGGCGACTTCGTGCTCGTCGCCGGGCAAGGCCCCATCGGCCTGCTTTTCACTCAACTCCTCGCCTTGCGAGGACTCAAAGTCATCGCCACCGACCTGCTCGACACGCGGCTCAAGTTGGCCCGCCACTTCGGCGCAGCCCGCGCCCTGCGCGCCGATCTGCCCGATCTGCCCGATCAAATCGCCCGCCTTACGCGTAGTCGCGGCCTTGATGCCGCCGTCATCGCCGTGCCTGCAGACGCTGCCATGCAGCAGGCCCTCTCGCTCGTGCGCGGCGCGGGCCAAGTGCTCCTCTTTGCGCACACGAAACGCGGTGCGGTCGCTCCGTTGGATCTTTCCCTCATTTGCACGGACGAGAAGGACCTGATCGGGAGCTACTCGGCCGACGTGACGCTGCAACCCACCGTCGCGCGATTGGTCTTCTCGCGTCAGCTCGACGTGCGCCCGCTCATAACGCACCGCTTCCCGCTCGCGGAAACCGCCGCCGCCGTCGCCCTCGCCGCCAAGCCCCAGCCCGACTCGCTCAAAGTGGTGGTGGAGCAGGCTGTGTGACTACTGAGAATCGCTCACTTCGCGTCGGTCTGAATCTCAATCCACAGTTCGCCGATTTGGAGTTTGTTGCCGGAGGCCAGCGTGTGCGTTGAGTTCGAGAGTTTGTTTTCCATCTGCACGCGGCCATCACGGAAGGTGACGATAGCGGTCACGGGGGGAAAACCTTTGTGCTTGGGCAGGTAAAGGTGGGCTTCCGATGAACTGCCAAGAATGACGGGCTTCGCGCCGAGGTTGATGACGGTGCGCTCGTTCTCGTGCCAATGGACGATGAGCGCCGCCTCGCGCGCAAGTCGCTCCACCAACGCTACGACGAGGCCGATGGTGAGGCCGAGAATCGCTGCGCCCACGAGGCGGCCAGCGACTTCGCCGGACTGAGCAAGCGCAACGAGAAAAGCCAACGCCCCAAGCCCGCCCCCAACCAAGCCCGCAAATCCCGCGCGGAACCTCGGCAGGTTAGGGATGAAGAAGGCGAGGCCAAAGCCGAGCAACGCACCGAGAAGGGACCAGC
>VHDH01000041.1 GCA_016871445.1 Verrucomicrobiota bacterium
TGCACCGGCAAACGCAACGAGGCATCCGCTGGCGCGGTGGGCAAAGAGTCGGGAGCAGGAGGGGACGCCTTCCGCTGGGCCTGCGGTGCTGCGGTTGCTGGCGGTTGAGTGGCCGCCGCAGCTTCCGCAGAGGTAACTGCCTCTGGTGCGGGGGCCGCTGGAGCCTCCCGCTTGCGTCGACAACCCGGTGCCAGCAATGCGAACACCCCAACCAAGGCAACGAAAACGATCGTTTTCATCTTCAATTCCCGTACGGGTGTAAACCAACCTCCGATCAAAACGCAGCAGTGTAAGACGCAGTAAAGGGTGCCGCCACGGTGTCAGTGTCTTGGCCGGCAGCGTTCAACAGCCCGAAATCGCCGCTCGTAAGCTTGGTGTGATGTCGCCATTCAACATGCCCATCCATGAAAATGAGGTTGCCTCCGCCCTGGTGATTCGACGAGTACCACTCCCAATACGGATAAGCTAGGCCGGGGTAGGTGTTGGGATTACGGGTCAAATGCCAGTTAGTGTATATGCGCGTGCCAGTTAGTGTATATGCGTTCCCAGAAGGACGCAGCCACGCGACGTGCGTCCGTGCCGAACTCTCCTGCATCGTAATGATGCGGCTCGGATTGGGCACGTTCACAATGCGGCGGACGAAGTTATTCGCCCCCATGACCACGGCGTTGCCGATGTAAATGGTGTCGTTGTTGGCGTCGGCCGCGTTGGCTTGGCTCTGCCATTCCAAGCGCGAAGCGATGCAGGTGAAGGCCTTGCTATTAGTGCCCAAGTTCGGCTGCAAAACACCAAGAAAGTTCGGCGTGGTGGACGTAGCAAAGAAGTTCACGTTGCCGGCGTTCTGATAAGGCGTGCGGTCATCCTGATCCGAGGCATAAATCATAAAGGCGAGTGCCACTTGTTTTTGGTTGGAGAGACACTGCGTCCGCTTGGCCTTCTCCTTTGCCTTGCTCAGGGCGGGCAGCAGCATCCCCGCCAAGATGGCGATGATGGCGATGACGACGAGAAGTTCGATGAGCGTGAAGCCGGCGGGCCGAGTGGAGTGGCGCGACATATTCAGAGCCTTTTCAGGGTCGCCAGGAGAGTGCGCATCCGGCGCACCGTTAGCAAGCGGAGTTTTGCGCGACACGCCAATCGCTCTGCCGGACAAAAGCCCTACTTTGCGTCCAGCACGCGCCACATATACCACGCGGCAATGGAGCGGTAGGGCCGCCAGCGTTCGCCCTCGACGAGCAATTCCTTCGGAGTCGGGTGTTCGCGCCAGCCGTAGGCCTTCGCAAAGCCGCAGCGCACCCCGTAGTCGCCCACGGGCAGCACATCGCGCCGACCCAGCGTGAAGATCAGGAACATTTCGACGGTCCACGGTCCGACGCCGCGAAGCTCGGTGAGCCGCGTGACCAGTTCCGCGTCGCTCAGGCGCGCAGCCGCGCGGCGCGTGGGAACGTCGCCGGTCATCGCCTTGTGGGCGATGTCCTTGATGGCCGCCGTCTTGGCCCGCGACAACCCTGCACTGCACAGTTGCTTATCCGGCGCGGCCAGCACGGCTGCGGGCGAAGGAAATTTCTCCCCGGGGAACAGCGCAATGAAGCGCTTGAGAATGGTCTGGGCCGCCGTGCCGTTGAGTTGCTGATGCGTCACGGCCTGCACGAGAGACTGGTAAGGCGAGCAGTTTCGGCGCGGGCGCAGCGTGCAAGGCCCCACCTCGCGGATGACGCGCGCGAGCACATGATCGACACCAGACAGGTGACGTTCGGCGTCAGCGTGCATGGCCGTGGCTTGTACCGCTCACCAGCCTCGCTCAATGCTGCGGCGCTTCCATAGGAACTCAAACATATTGCCCTCATGTGGCTGGTCCCAAGAGATTTTCATCGTCGAGACAGGGCCAACGTTTAAACGGTCAATTTCCGCAAAGTCCGTCACGGCCTCGATGAACTTGGGATCTTTCGTGATGACACTTGCAGCCAGGGTATAACCGATCTTTTGCAGCATCTCAGTTTGTGAGCAGGTGACGACGCTGGCATAGGGGCAGAGGAACTCCTTGTTCGAGAGCGGATGGGCAAAGCTGTCGCACAGAATGATGGTCGGCCGCAGATAGGTGCCGCCCTCGAAGATCACCTTGCGCGGGCCGTTGCGATACTTGGCAGTCACGTCCACTGCACCGGGGATCTTGAGGCCGTCCTCAATCTGCGCATCGATAAAATCGGCCATCTTGATGTTGGCAAAACCGGACAGCCGGGCGTTCGGGTCCGCGGCGGACGTGGGCGCAAACGGACCGATTTTCTGGGCCAGTGCCTCGGCAATTTCAGCCGCATATTTCGGCACGACGACGGCCGAGGCGTTGATACACGAGCGACCGCCATTGTCCGAGATCGCGCCTGCGATCACATCAATATAATCGCGCCAATTCTCGATGCAGTCCTCGCCGATCAGGAATTTGCTCCAGCCCGGACCATGAAGTTGGATGGCCGGGTTATTGGCGTATTGAGCCATTGTATTCTTGTCGCCAAAGATGAGCGAACGGCCCGTGCTCTTAAGAATCTCCCCTGCCCCCTCGTGGTCGGTTGGATAAAAGCCGAACGCCTCCGCCGGCACCCCCGCCGCGATGAACGCTTGGATGAGGCGATACGGCGTCCACGGCTCCTCCCGGCCGGGCTTGATGACCACGGGCGTCTTGAGCGAGATGGCGGGAATCCACAGCGAGTTCACCGCCGGGGAATTGCTCGGCATGACGAGGCCCAGCGCGTGGCACGTCGGGAAGTAGCTCAATTTCGTGCCAAACTGCTCGCCCGTGCCGGCGTCGAGGATGCCCAAGTCCAACCCGCGCGAGAGGCCGTTGAGCACGAACTTCATGTTGGTCAGCGCGAAGTGGATTTTGTCCATGTTGCGTCGAACCATGTTCCAAGTCAGGCCGCTGGTGCAGGACAGCGTCTCAATATATTGCTGCGGTGACTGGGTGTGTCCCTGATCGCCCAGCGGGAGCGTGCCATTGAGGAAAAGGTCCCCAGCCTTGGCGGATAGCTCGATGAGTTGGGCGCAGGTAAATTTCTTTAGTGCCGCGCGCGCTGAGCCGATCTTGGCTAGATCACGGCGGACAATGCCGGCATTGACGTTGGAGACAAGCGCCTTGACCTCGCCGGTCTTGTGGTCCTTGACCTCAAACTTTTCCAACGAGTCGTAGTTGCGGCCAAGACGAAGAACGGGCAGATGCGGAACAGTACTCATATTTATTACGTGTGCGGACTATCTCAAAGTGATGACTGGCGACGCAAGCTCTGGTTTTGCGTCCAGCTCATCAGCGAAAACGACCTTGATGCTCCTGAAGCGGTCGCGCCCCCAGTGGTCCTCGCGCAGTAGCCAGTCGCGGACGAACTCGGCTACAGTCTTACGGCATTCCTCGCGGACGAGTGCCAAGCGACGTGGGTCACCAGCTTGGGCCGAGAGCCGGGGAGTGAGACTGCGCTCCAGTTCGATCATTTGCTCGCGGGCGTCAAAGCGCGCCCAGCCGGCGTCGGAACGCTTCTGCATTTTGTCCGTGTGAATGGCCGGCGGCAAACTGGGCCGGATGACAGGTGCGCGGACGAGGCAGGTGTTACCGGAGACTTCGAGCCTCCAGGCGTCACGCAAGTTCAGATGGTAGCGATAAGTCACCGGCACGGAGATTTCGGAAACGGTCTTGCCGAGATTAATCATTTCCCACGCGATGGTTTTCTCGTCCGTGCGGGCGAGGGTCTCGGTGGACATGGCGGTAGCGAGTTCAAGCGTGCCGCCCGGCGTGCGCGCCAGCGTGGGCAGGGCGGAGAGGAAGGTCTGGGTGATGGTCTGTTGGCGAAACTGCGCGCCAAACCCGCCCATCCGGTCGATAACCATCTTGGTCGCGAAGAGCAGCGAACCGCAGACCAACAGGACAAGCGCAAGCTTCACCCACCACGGTTCAACGCGGCACGGAGGAACCGGGGCGGCAGGCGGCGGTGGCGGTGCGACTGCCGGCGGAACAGACGGAGGCACCGGCGGATTGGTGGAAACCACCTGCGCCTCGATGGGAATCGGAGGTGTTGCCGCCGTTGTTGCCTCCCCGGCTACCGGCAACAGGGTGGCACCGCCCTTCGCCCGCAGAATGCCCGCCCAAGTCAGGAGCGCGAGGCCGACGGGCGTTCCCGTGATGGAGGTCGGCACGCCCGCCAGCAGGCCGAGCAGCAGGCCCTTGCCCAGAGA
Source organism: Verrucomicrobiota bacterium (assembly GCA_016871445.1). Lineage (GTDB taxonomy): Bacteria > Verrucomicrobiota > Verrucomicrobiia > Limisphaerales > SXTU01 > SXTU01. The sequence continues at coordinate 4,213 of VHDH01000041.1, forward strand.
TTTGCCCCAGCCGTCATGGGACAAGAAGCGCTGAATGAACACCGTTACTACACCCACCGAAAGGAAACTTAACGGAATGGTCAGCCACCAAGTCACCGCATTCCAGTCCGCAAGCATCCAAAGGTTGTCCGCGAAGACCAGCAGCGCAGCGGCGAGTGGATGCACCGGCGCATTAAATCGGCGGGCGGGAGGCGGTTCCGGCGGCGCAACGGGCTTGCTCATGCTAACGGCGAACATACCCCTAAAGTTAATCCGGCTCAACTATTGAAGCGGGCGGTTACTTATCCCCAAAAATGCGGCTGCAAATCTCGTCATCGTTTTGGCAAGGCTTGATCCGCACTACAAACCACTTCGGCAAACTCGGCACCCTGCTGCCTCGACACTTAACCGCGACAACATTACCTTTGCCGCAATGAAAGCTTTGGTTACCGCGCCATTCCGCTCTTCTGCACCCTCAATTCGCCTTCCCGTCGTTCCGACCGTGGATCAGATCATGGCCGAGGAGCGCGCCGCCAGCTTTGGCAAACGCAGCATCAAGACCAGCGCCAAGCTCGCCGGCCTCAAGCTCGCCGTGAGCATGATGGACCTCACCACGCTGGAGGGCAAAGACACCCCCGGGAAAGTCGCCTTTCTCTGCCGCAAGGCCCTCGCGCCCGCCGAGCCGCGCCTCAATGTGCCGCCCTGCGCCGCAGTTTGCGTTTATCCAAACATGGTCCGACACGCGCGCAAGTTCCTCGGCGCGGACTCGCCCGTGCAGGTCGCCGCCGTGGCGACGGGCTTTCCGAGCGGCCAATATCCCTTGCCCACGAAGCTCGCCGAGGTGCGCCGCGCCGTGACCGACGGCGCAGATGAAATTGACATGGTGATTGATCGTGGTGCGTTCCTCGCCGGCGAGCACGCAAAAGTGTCCGATGAAATCACCGCCACCAAGGAAGCCTGCGGCCCCGCCCATCTGAAAGTCATCTTCGAGACCGGCGAACTCGTCACCTACGACAATGTTCGCCTGGCCAGCCAACTCGCGATGGATGCCGGGGCGGACTTCATCAAGACCAGCACCGGCAAGGTCACGCCCGCCGCAACGATGCCCGTCACGCTCGTGATGCTGGAAGCTATCCGCGACCATTTTTTCGCCACGGGCGTGCGCATCGGCATGAAGCCCGCCGGCGGCATCCGCACCAGCAAGCAAGCCCTCGCCTACCTCGTGATGGTGAAGGAAACCCTCGGCGACGACTGGCTCACGCCCGACCTCTTCCGTTTCGGCGCCAGCACGCTGGTCAACGACGTGCTCATGCAAATCGCGAAGCTCGCGGACGGCCGTTACGAGGGACCGGACTACTTCTCGCTGCCCTAAAAACTCTCAAGCCGGCCCGTTGACAGTCTCCCGCTAGGCCGACAGTGTCCGCGCCGCCATGGCGCACATTCATGAGAAGATTGACTTCACGGTGGCCATCTTCGTCGTCCACGACGCGAAGGTGCTGCTCATCCTGCACCGCAAACTCGGCAAATGGCTGCCGCTCGGCGGACACATAGAGTTAGATGAAGATCCGGAAATCGCCGCACTCCGCGAGGCGAAGGAGGAAAGCGGCTTGGACGTGGAACTGATCGGCGAACGCCCGCCCACGACCGAACCCGGTACCCGCGCGCTCATCGCCCCGCGCTTCCTCGACATCCATCGCATCAGCGACACCCACGAGCACATCGGCATGATCTACTGGGCAAGACCTCTCGGCGGAGACGTGACCCTCGCCACCGAGGAGCACCACGACATTCGCTGGGTTCGTGAGGAGGAACTCAACTCGCTCCGGCCTCCCATGACCCACGCCGTGAAGTGGTATTGCCGCAAGGCCCTCGAAGAAGTGCGGCCTAACAAAGGCGCAGCGCCGAATCATAATTCACCACCCACCTGACCCACGCACTCATTCGCTGCACTTCCCCCATGTCCCGCCGCAAAGCCATCGGGTTCTTGCTCACCGGCCTGAACACGCTCAGTTGCGCCTACTTTGGCAACTACATCTTTTTCCTGCTTCAGCAACAACACGCCTTCACCAACCGTGACAATCTCCTCACCTGCGCGCTGCACGGATTAATTTATGTGCCAGCGGCATGGCTCGGCGGGCGCTTCGCCGAGCGGCACGGATTGACGACCTCGATGAAGGTCGGCTTCGCCGGTATGGCTGTGGCGATGGCTGCCGGAGGTCTGCTACCGTCACTCGCGGGTGTGTTCCTCACGCTTATCGCATGGACCATCGCCATGTGCTTCACCTGGCCCGCGCTGGAGGCCCATGCCACGCAAGACGAGTCCAATCCTGGGACCAAGCGCATGGTCGGCATCTACAATCTCACATGGTCAGGCTGCGCGGGCGTGATCTATTTCGCTGGCGGCTCCATGTTTGAATGGCTCGGCGCACGTAGCTTGTTCTGGATTCCGGCCTTCATTTACACCACGCAATTTGCGCTGACACATTGGCTGGAGCGCCTGCCGCGCTCCCCTGCCCCGTCACCCGCGCCGTCCGAGCCGCACCATCCTGAAGCTGCGGCGTTCCAGCAACCCGTTTCACCAGCCAGCTTTCTCAAGATGGCGTGGCTGGCGAATCCCTTTGCCTACATCGCCATTAATTCCCTGCTCGCGGTGATTCCCTTTCGCTCCGCGGAACTGGGCCTGACCATCGCGCAGAGCGGCTGGTTTTGGGCGATCTGGCTGTTCACGCGCGTGGGTACCTTCGCGCTACTTTGGCGCTGGAACGGCTGGCATTACCGCTTCCGCTGGATGCTCGCCGCCTTCCTCGCTTTAATGGCCGCCTACCTTGTTTTGCTCCTAAGCCGCTCTTTTGCCCTGCTAATCGCGGCGCAGGTCGTCTTCGGACTTGCCACCGGACTGCTTTACAACGCCTCGCTCTTCTACTCGATGGACGTGGGCGAGACACACGGAGAACATGGCGGCATCCACGAAGCCGCCATCGGCCTGGGTATCTGCCTGGGTCCGGCCATTGGAGCCGGCGCACTTTGGCTCGCACCCGCCCAACCGCACGCCAGCGCTTTTGGCGTGACGGGACTACTCCTAGTTGGGCTGACGGGACTGGTTGGCCTCCGACTGCGGCGCCAACGGTGAAAGTTGGGCGTTGAACGTTGGCCCTTTTTGGCGGCATGCTCGCCGTCACTATGTCGTTACTTGCAGGCAAAATTGGACTCGTCTTCGGCGTCGCCAACAAACGTTCCATCGCTTGGGCCATCGCGCAGGCCTGGCACAAGGCCGGGGCCACACTGGCGTTCACTTATCAGGGGGAGCGCCTCAAGGAGAACGTCGAGGAGCTTGTCTCTACCTTCGGCCCGGACACGTTGCTGCTGCCGTGCGACGTGACCAAGGACGAAGACATCAACACCGTCTTCGCCGCCGTGCAGCAAAAGTTTGGCAAGCTGCACCTGCTGCTCCACGCCGTCGCCTTCGCGCCGAAAGAAGCGCTCGAGGGCCGCTTCGTGAACACCACGCGTGACGCCTTCAAGATCGCCCACGACGTGAGCGCCTACTCGCTCGTCGCGCTCGCGCGCGGGGCCGCGCCGCTCATGACCGAGGGCGGGAGCATTGTGGCGATGAGCTACTACGGCGCGGAGAAGGTCATCCCGCACTACAACGTCATGGGCGTGGCCAAGGCCGCGTTAGAAGCCAGCACGCGGTACCTCGCTTACGACCTTGGCGCACAAAAGATTCGCGTGAACTGCATCTCCGCCGGCCCAGTCAACACCCTGGCCGCACGCGGCATCGCCGGCTTCAGCGCGATGCTCAAGCACTACGAGCAGCACGCGCCCCTCAAGCGCAACGTGCTCCCGGACGAACTCGGCGCGACCGGCACCTTCCTCGCCAGTGACGGCGCGGCCGCCATCACCGGCCAAGTGCTCTACGTGGACTGCGGCTATCAGGTCATGGGCATGACTGAAGCGCCAAAGGCAGCCTAGCCCAGCATTTGCGACAACAAGGAGCCTCCTGTGCCTGAACACCGATGCTTCGAGTGAACACAGGGGAGAGGGCGGCAGAGCGGAACACGCGGGCGATAAATGCGGCTCGCGGTGGATGACAATGCGCTTACCGGAGAAGAAGTGGGCCGCCGTTTGAATACGTGGCTACTTCAACTCCCACACGCGCACCTCGTCGAGGTGCACTTCATCAGCGTCCTTGCCGCCGGTGCGAAAAACTAGGCCCGGCTTCTTCACGTGGAAGTCCTTGCAGGTTGCACGCAACGGCTCCAGCCCGCTAATCTGCGCGAGCACGTCGTCGCCTTTTACCTCCAGCAGCAGCTCATACCACTTGCCGACTTCAAAGGACGCGGTGGCCCTGGCCAGCACCTTGTTCTTGGAGTTGGGGTCTGACTTATCGTTGTGCTCCGTGATGCTCCAGTTCGCAGGAGTGATAATGACGGAAAAGAGGTGGCCCTTCTTCTTCAGCTCGCCCGGCGCAGGATCGAAGCCAAGGTGAAACATCTTCGCGCCGGCGAAGCGAAACTTCACTTGGATCGCCGCATTCTGCAACGGCAGCGGTCTACGGAAAGCAGCGGCGTGCATGTCAGCGGCCACCTCACTAATTTTAAGCACGCCGTTGGTCACGGATAGCTTGCCGTTGTTGCGGTTCCAGTTTTTGGGCAGTTCAATGCCGTCAAACTTTTCTTCCATTAGAAGTGCTCCCTGCTTGCCGAGCTTGGTTTCAAGTTCCGCAGCATGAGCCGGTAAAAGTGACGCGGCAATGGTGAGAGCGACCCATCCGGCGGTTATTTTCATCATGGAAAACGGACGTGTGCGGACAAGCGGGGGTTACGGCGGCAAGAGGCAATTACACTATTAAAACCTTTCAATGACCTGCGCCTGGATCACGTCTGATCAGCACCATGCTCACTTTGGAGGACCGCTTGCACCGCCGCCAATTCCTGCGCGTCGGCGGGCTGTCGCTTGGCGGGCTAACGCTGGCGGATTGGTTCGCATTTCAGGCGCACGCGAGGGCGCACAAGCTCCCGCTCAAGGACAAGTCTGTCATCTTTCTTTTCCAACATGGCGGGCCGTCGCAGTTTGAAACCTTCGACCCAAAGATGGATGCGCCGCGCGAGATTCGCTCCGCGACCGGCGAAATTCCCACCAAAATCCCCGGCATCACATTCGGCTCTACGATGGGGCGCCTCGCTCGGCTTAACGACAAATTTAGCATCGTCCGCTCCTTTCACACCGGCGACGCCAACCACGACATCAAACCCATTGTCGGCCGCGACACCCTGCGCGCGAACATGGGCACGCTCTACGCCCGCGTGGCTGGTGCGCTCCGGCCGGACACCGCGATGCCGACGAACGTCGCGCTTTTCCCGCGTGCCGTTAACATGGCCACTGGCCCTGCCATCACGCAATTCGGCAACTTCGAGGCGACGGGCGAGTTTGGCTCGGCCTACGCGCCGTTCGTGCCGGGAGCGGGCGGTGGATTGCAAGCGGACCTGAAGCTCAACCTCCCGCAAGCCCGCCTCAACGATCGCCGTGAACTGCTGGCCTCGCTCGACCAATGGAAGCGTCGCGTCGCGAACGGCGACGCCTTCAACGGGCTAGACACCTTTCAGCAACAAGCTTTTGCCGCCCTGGAGCGCGGCCTGTCCGATGCCTTCGACCTCACGCAGGAGGACCCGCGCCTTGTCACGCGCTATGACACCGCACCGCTGCTGCCCAAGGACAAAATCAGCCCCGCGTGGAAGAATCGCGAGCACTACGCAGACAACGCCGCCACGCTGGGCAAGCTGCTCCTGCTTGCCCGCCGCCTGTGTGAGCGCGGCGCAGGCTTCGTGACTGTCACCACCAGTTTCGTCTGGGACATGCACTCGGACATCAACAACGCACCGATGACCGTGGGCATGGATTATGTGGGCCGCCCCTTCGATCACGCAGTCTCTGCATTCATCGAGGACTGTGAAGCACGCGGGCTGCGGGACAAGATTCTTCTGGTTTGCTGTGGCGAGATGGGCCGCACGCCTCGCATCAACGCCAAGGGCGGGCGCGATCATTGGGGTGGCCTCGCGCCGCTGCTACTCTACGGCGGCGGCCTGCAAATGGGCAAAGTGATCGGAGCCGCCGACCGCGACGGCGGCACGCCTGCCGACAACCCAGTCACGATGCAAAACCTCCTCGCTACGGTCATGCATACCCTGCTCGATCTCGGTGAGGTCCGCGCGATGGACGGCCTCCCCAAGTCACTCGTGGATACCTTAACCGGCAGCGAGCCGATCAAGGGGCTGGTTTAATTAGCCGATGGCAACTGCCCTCAGGTTCGAGGCGTCCACTTTGGCATACCGTCCTTACGGAACTTCGCCTTACGCGGCTTGCCGTAAGTGAAGGACTTCGACGAGGGTTCGCCACCGGCCAGGCGTTTCAGTTCATTGATCTGGTCACGGCAGAGCGCAGCCTTTTCGAATTCTAGATTATTGGATGCCTCGATCATCTGCTCCTCCAGTTCGCGAATAGTCTCGGTCACATCGAAGTTACCAGCAGCTTCGTTGAGCATGGCGTCAGCCGTGGCGCGCTCCTCTTTCTGCGAGCTGAGGCTTTCCTCCACGGCACGACTGACGCTGCGCGGCGTGATGCCGTGGACGGAGTTGTATGCGAGCTGCTTTTCGCGGCGATACTTCGAGACGGCGAAGAAGCGCTTCATGCTATCGGTCTGCACGTCAGCATAGAGAATGACCTCGCCATTCAAGTGGCGAGCGGCGCGGCCAGCGGTCTGGATTAGACTCGTCTCACTGCGAAGGAAGCCTTCCTTGTCCGCGTCCAGGATAGCGACGAGGGAAACTTCCGGTAAATCGAGGCCCTCGCGAAGGAGATTGATGCCAACGAGCACGTCAAACTGACCCTTGCGCAGTGCTCGGATAATTTCGACGCGCTCTAGCGCGTCCACTTCGCTGTGGAGGTAACGAACGTTGATGCCAATGTCGCGCAGATAGTCGGTGAGTTCCTCGGCGGTGCGCTTGGTTAGCGTGGTGACGAGGACGCGCTCTTTTTTATCCACGCGTTTCCGGCATTCCTCAATCAGGTCGTCAATTTGGCCCTTGAGCGGCCTGAGCGTAATGACCGGATCCACGAGGCCGGTGGGACGAACGACTAGTTCAACGATCCCGTTTTCATTCGCTCGTCCGATCCGGGGAAGAGATTCCGAGTGAGCGGGTAACGTGGAGGACTGCGAAGGATTTGGGCTTTGCGCACAGTTTTCTTCGTCACCCAAACTTCCTGCCTTGGTGGGGGGAAGGGAGGAGATACTGACTTTCTGCAGCGATGCCTGCGGGCTGCCCCGCGCCCACTCTAGCTCACGCGGCGCGGGCGTAGCGCTCACATAGATTGTCTGCTGCTGAAGCGATTGGAACTCCTCGAAGCTGAGCGGCCGATTGTCCAGCGCACTGGGCAGGCGAAAGCCATGCTCCACTAGCACGGTCTTGCGACTGCGATCACCGGCATACATGCCGCCTATTTGCGGCACGCTGACGTGCGACTCGTCCATCACCAGCAGAAAGTCGTCAGGCATGAAGTCGATGAGCGTCGTGGGCCGCGACCCGGGTGAGCGCTGCCCAATGTGGCGGGAGTAGTTTTCAATGCCGGGGCAGAAGCCCAGCTGCTCCATCATTTCCAGGTCGTATTCAGTGCGCATTTTGATGCGCTGGGCTTCAAGGAGCTTGCCGTGCTTCTCAAACCATGCAATGCGGTCGCCGAGTTCCTCGCGGATGGTGAGGATAGCAGCCTTGAGCTTCTCGTTGGTCGTTACGAACTGCTTGCCAGGATACAGGACCACGGCCTCGAGTTCCTCCAACACTTCACCGGTGAGCGGCTCGAAGCGCGTGATGCGATCCACCTCGTCGCCAAAAAACTCAAACCGCAGAGCGTCTTCCGTATAACCAGGCCGCAACTCGACCGTGTCGCCACGCACGCGGAACTGGGCGCGCTCAAAAGCAACGTCATTGCGGGCATATTGAATGTCCACAAGGCGCACGAGCAACTGCTCACGCGAGAGTGCTGCACCTTTGCGCACCGGAATGACCATGGCTTCGTAGTCTTCCTTGCTGCCTATGCCGTAGATACAGGAGACGCTGGCGACCACCACCACATCTCGCCGAGCAAACAGCGAACTCATCGCTGAAAGCCGGAGCCGCTCGATCTCATCGTTCCGGCTGGAGTCCTTTTCAATAAAGGTATCGCTGCGTGGGATGTATGCCTCAGGCTGATAGTAGTCAAAGTAACTGACAAAGTATTCGACGGCGTTCTTGGGGAAAAAGGACTTGAACTCGGCGTAGAGTTGCGCGGCCAGCGTCTTGTTGTGCGAAATTACCAGCGTCGGCCGCTGAATTCGCTGGATGACGTTCGCAACGGTAAAGGTCTTGCCCGAGCCGGTGACGCCGAGGAGAACTTGATGCTTCGCACCGGCCTGCAGGCCCGCAGTCAACTTCTCGATGGCTTGCGGCTGGTCACCGGCGGGCGAGTAAGGCGCGACTAGTTCGAACATGGCTCGTTTGCAACAAAGTTACCTCAATATTAGCCTACTTCCCTCGTCTTGAGAAATGCGCGAAAGCACTGGAGCAAATGTATAGGCCGTTGACGGGCATGCCTGCTCAAGACCAATTTACGGAGCAGACGGCACGTTATCGCTGGCCCGGCTGTTTTGTGTAAGCCGTCACCGACTTGATCTTCGCGGACTTAGCCGCATCCATTACCTTCACTAACTGACCGACGGGTGCGTCCGTGTCCGAACGAATGGCTAAAATGACCTGCGGATTGGCGCGCGCCTTGGCCGCGAGTTCCTCCTGAAGCTTCTCTATTGTCACCGGCAGGCCACCAAAGTGCAGGTAAGGCGCGGCTTTCACGATATCCACAAAAATCGGCGGAAGCTTCTCAGACACACCTTCCTTGGCCTGTGAGGACTCCGGCAAAGTTAGTTTGACCGCCGGCTGTTGGCGAAAAGTCGTAGTGACCATCAGGAAGATGAGCACGACCATCAGCACGTCAATTAAAGAGATAATGATGACGGCGGGAGGCGAGCGGCGTTTGCGGGTGATGAACTGCATGGCGGCCTCAAGTGCGGTTCACAGCGCGATATTGACGTTGAAGGAATTCCCCGCAAAGCGTCTCCAACTCAACAGCTAAAGTATCCACCTTCTTACTGAGATAACTCCATGCGACTAGTGAAGGGATGGCGACCAATAGCCCCATTAAAGTCGCTCGCAACGCCAGTGCGATGCCCGCGGCAAAGAGCGCATTGTCGCCTACAAGCGCCTGTTGCCCCAGCCCAGTGAATAGGAGGATCAAACCATAAACTGTGCCCACTAAGCCAAGCAGCGGGGCGATACCAATGATGATCTCTAAGATGACAAGGCCGCGCTCCAATTGCGCTACCTCGTGCCGCGCCTTGGTTTGTAAAATATCCACGTTTTCGCTCTTGGGGCAGTCGAGGTGACTCGCAGCGATTAGCAATAACCGACCGAGTGGCGAGGGATGCTGCTCGCACAATCGTCGAAGCATTGGCAGGTCGGAACCAGATTGGCAGTTCTGAACCGCCTCCGCGAGCACAGGGGGGATAACGCGCGCAGCCCGCAAAGCCAGCGCGCGCTCAAAGATGAAGGTCAAGCTGACGACCGAGGTCAGTGTCAGCAAAATAATGATGGCCTGTTCCATTGTTAGACGGAATTGATGCCGTTCCTAGGCCCTGCGGCAAGCGGAGAAGTTCCACTCAGGCCAACACGGCTTCCACCACGTGTCCATGAACGTCCGTCAGCCGACGCTCAATTCCGTTGTTGTAGAAGCTCAGACGCTGGTGATCAAGGCCCAGAAGGTGCAGTAACGTCGCGTGCAGATCGTAGATGCTCGTGACATCTTTCACAGCGCGATAACCAAACTCATCCGTGGCCCCGTGAGTGAAGCCGCGCTTCACGCCTGCGCCCGCAAGCCAGATAGTGAAGCCACTGGGGTTGTGGTCGCGCCCGCTTGCGCCTTTCTGAAACGTCGGCATCCGCCCGAACTCGGTGACGAACGCGACAAGCGTGTCGGCGAGCAGGCCGCGCGCCTTGAGGTCGCGGAGCAGCGCGGCGCACGGTTGGTCGAGGATGTTCGCGTGAACAGGATATTGCGTGGCGATGGTTTTATGGCCGTCCCAGTTGCCGACGCCTTCGCCCATCGCATACGCGCCGTTGAAAAGCTGCACAAAACGGACACCGCGTTCCAAAAGCCGCCGCGCGAGCAGGCAGTTCCTTGCGAAACCTGCCTTGTTCTTATTTGGGTCAGTGACGCCGTAAAGCGCAAGCGTTGCGGCGCTTTCACCGCGAGTATCGCTGACCTCGGCAGCGGCGAGTTGCATTCGTGCGGCGAGTTCGTAGCTGGCGATGCGCGCGGAAAGCTCGGTGTCGCCGGGATACTGCGCAAGGTGCCGCTCGTTGAGGAACTTCACAAAGTCGCGCGTGGCCGAGTCGGCATCCGCGCTGATGGAGGCGGGCCGCGCGAGGTTGGCGATGGGTTTATCCGCGTTGAAAGGCGTGCCCTGATACGCGGCGGGCAGGAAGGCCGAGGCCCATTGGCGCGTGCTGATTTGCGGCACGCCGCGCGGATCAGGAATCGCAACGTAGGCTGGGAGATTCTGGCTCTCGCTGCCGAGCGCGTAACTCACCCACGAACCCATGCTCGGAAAACCGTCCAGAATAAAACCCGTGCTCATCTGGCTCTCAGCAGGACCGTGGGTGTTGGACTTGCCGGTCATCGAGTGAATGAAGCACAGCTCGTCAGCCAGTTCGCCGAGGCTGGGCAAGAGGTCGCTGGTCATTTTTCCCGACTGCCCGCGAGCGCGGAAATCCCACAGCGGCTTGATGAGGTTCCCGTTTTCTCCTTGAAACGTTACGAGTTTGTCCTGACCCGGCATTGGCGTGTCGTGCCGTTTAACTAATTCGGGCTTAAAGTCGAACGAGTCCACATGGCTCAACGCGCCCGTGCAAAAAATCATCAGCATCCGGCGCGCTCTCGGTTCAAAGTGCGGTGGGCGGGCCGCGTAAGGTCGGGCGGCATCAATTTCCGGTCGGATGGGCCCCGAACCCGCCGCCAACAAACCCTGCTCCGCTAGCAGCGAAGTCAGCGCCACGCCGCCCAAACCCATTCCGCCGAGTTGAAGGAAGTTGCGACGGTTCACGAGCTGGCCTACAGGTGATCGTCGAAGGTCACTCATGACTCAAAATACGCTTAAAAATTCGTTCGCGTTGAACAGCGCGCGGCACAGCGCAGGGAGACCGTAGGCTTTGACTAACTTGGTGCTCGCGGCCAACTCATCGCGCGTCGGCTCGCGGAGGAAAGCGAGTTGAAAAGCCCGCTTGGTTTGCGCCTCGTGTGATTTTCCTGCGTCCGTCGCCACCCGCTCGGCGAAGAACCCGGCCTGCTGCAAGGCAAACGGGCTGTTCAAGAGGTTTAGTGCCTGTAGCGGCGTCGTGCTGCGACTGCGCTTCGGCGCGACTTGGCCCGCATCTGGGCAATCGAATGCGCCAAAAGTGTTATCTAACTCCGTGCGGGGCTTCGATTGATAGACCATGCGCCGGAACTCGGTCGGTCCGAAGTCGGCGCGCGAGTTATAGACTTTCACGTAATTCGAGTTTGCCTCGAAAAGATCGAAACCCGGCCCGCCCATTGCCCGATCAAGCTTGCCACTGACTGCGAGCATCGTGTCGCGCAACGGCTCGGCATCGAGGCGACGCGCGGGGAAGTGCCAAAGAAAGCGATTGGAAGAGTCCAGGGCCATAGGCCGAGAATCGGGGCGATTCGATAATTGATTCTCAACACTCGACTGCTGGAACGCCGCGCTCGTGAGAATCAACTGGTGAATATGCTTCAGCCGCCAGCCACTCGCGATCAACTCGCTCGCCAGCCAGTCGAGCAACTCCGGGTGGGATGGACGGCCGCCGTTTAGGCCGAAATCACTCGGTGTGTCCACTAGGCCAATGCCGAAATGGTAATGCCACAGCCGGTTTACGATGACGCGCGCCGTCAGCGGGTTCTCCGGAGCCCCGAGCCACTTTGCCAACGCAAGCCGACGCTCCGAGTCCGTGGCTTCGAGGGGCACACTCAGCTTCGGCGCGAACGACGCCAGCACTCCAGGGCCAATCTTTTCGCGCGGCTGCATTGGGTCACCACGATGCATCAAAAACGTTTCGGCGGTTTGACCGAATTTGCCCGCGTAAACCATCGGGAAAGTCGTCACTGACACAAGCTCGGCTTCCCATTTCTTGCGTGCTGCCAGCAACTCCTCCAACCGCTTCGCTTCTGCCGGGGCCATGCCTTCCGCCGAGTAAGTGATGCCGCCGTTTGCTTTGCCGCCAAACGGCTCGCGATCGTCCGAGGTCGCCACCGTCTGCCACGCCATGCCGTCGGGCGACACCTCGATGCGATACCGCGTGGCAAGCCGGTCGTTGTAGCGAGGCACGTTGTCGCGGTCGCGGCTCCACTGCACGCGGTCAATCGTCTCGGCCTTCGCAAACTCGATTTGCACCCAGCCCTTGCCGCGCTCGTTGGAAATCCAGCTCCGGTCGTTGCCGTATTGGCCGTCGTTCACGTGGGCCAGCTTGTGAATCGCATTGCCCGGCAGCGTGCTGGATGCCGTCGCCGTCGCGCCTGCGCTCGCGAGCGCCACGTTGCGCGACGCGGCCCCGGCAGTGAACGCCTCCAATTCATCAATGCACGGTTCGAGTTGCGTGGTCGCGGTAATGCTGAAGCGGAGGAACTTTGCCGTGACTGCGGGGAAGCGGTCCAAGTTCAGCCCGCGCGTGACCGGCGGGCGGCGACCCGGCCCGTTCGTGCCGGTCTGCGCGACTGGCTCGAAACGCTCCATTTGCTTGGTAAGCGTCGCGAGTTGAGCGCGCAGCCCATCGGCCTTCGCCTGCAACTCCGCGAAATTCGGTGGTTTCACCGCGCGTTCGCCGTGCCGCACGCCTGCGAAGCAAGCCACGACGGAGTAATAATCTTTCATCGCAATGGGATCGAACTTGTGATCATGGCAGCGCGCGCAGTGCAGAGTGAGCCCGAGGAACGCGCTTGCCGTTGTGGCGGCAAAATCATTCAAGTCTTCCGCCCGCTGGTTGGCCGTCAGCACTGGGTCTGGCGATTTCACAATGTCCGTCGGTCCGCCGACGATGAAGCCCGTGGCCTCGTCCACGCCAAACGCGTCGCCCGCGAGTTGCTCAAGGATGAAGCGGTCGTAAGGCAGGTCGTTGTTGAACGCGCGGATGACCCAGTCGCGATATGGCCAGGCGTTCTTACGTGTGCCGTTGGTTTCGTAGCCGTTGCTCTCCGCGAAGCGCACCACATCGAGCCAGTGCCGCGCCCAACGCTCGCCGAAATGCGGAGAGGCCAGCAGCTTTTCGACCAGCTTGCCGATTGCCAATTGACGATTGCCAGTTCGGAACTCGCGCTCGAACGTCGCAACTTCCTCTGGCGATGGCGGCAGGCCGATAGTCGTAAAGTAAAGCCGGCGAATCAACGTGCGCGCGTCGGCGGGCGCGGAGAATGAGAGCTTCTGCTCAGCCAGCTTGGCGAGGAGGAAGCGGTCCACCGGATTGCCGCTTGCCGCTTGCCGATTGTCGATTGTGGGGACAGTCGGCCGCTTCACCGGCTCCCACGCCCAGTGCTTCGCGCTCACGCTGGAGCCGTCGTCCGGCCACTGGGCCCCCTGGTCAATCCACGCGCGCAGCAGGCCGATCTGCTCACTGGTCAATGGCCCACCCTTCGGTGGCATCTGCATGTCCGGCACGAGGCCGGCGACGAAGTGTATCAGCGGGCTGTCCGCACTCTTACCAAGGACAATGTCCGGCGCGTGCGAGTCGCCGCCCTTGAGCGCGTCCGCCTTCCGGTCCAGGCGTAACTGGCCCTTCTGCTTATCCGGGCCGTGACAGGAGTAGCACTTCGACTCGAAAAGGGGCTTAATGTCCTTCCTGAAATCCACCGGGCGCAACGCGGCGGGCGGCAACTTCGACTTATCCACATCCGCCGCCGAAAGCGGCAAAATCCAGGCCAGTGCTGGGGCGAACAGGACAGCGGCACGACGACTTTTGCGTTTCAAGGCTACTTGAATTAAACTTTAGGAATACACTGAGACAAGCCAGAAAACGTGGGCACATGGATCCTTGGAGGTTAACGCCCTAAACGCTTACCCAAGCAGAAACTTCTTGATTCGGCGCCCCAGAAACTGGTCTCGGCCGCTACCGGCGCCGTATCCACTGCCACGCAGGCCGCGCTCGAAGTATCGGCCTAACGAAAAGTGTCTTGCTGATCCACGTCAGCGCGGTTCTGCGTGGCACTTGGTCCGGTGATTTGCCAACATTCAGGTCGATGTTTAAAACGCTCCGCAAGTGGGCTGAGTTTGTTAAGCTGTCGCACACGGTCTTCGCATTGCCGTTCGCCTTGGCCGCAATGGTCGTGGCGGCGCGCGACACGCGTGGCTGGCCGGGCTGGCGGACGTTTGGGCTGGTTGTGTTGGCGATGTTCTGCGCACGGACGTGCGCGATGGCCTTCAACCGCATCGTGGATCGAAAGTTCGATGCTGCGAACCCCCGCACGGCCAACCGCCACCTGCCCGCCGGGCAAATCTCGCTCGTTAGCGCGTGGGCGCTGTGCCTGCTAGCAGGCGCGGGCCTCGTGGGCGCGGCCTGGCTGTTGAACCCGCTGTGCTTGTACCTCTCGCCCGTCGCCCTATTCTTCGTCTGCTTCTACTCACTGACGAAGCGGTTCACCAATTATACGCACGTTTGGCTGGGCCTCGCGCTCGCGCTGGCCCCGGTGGGCGCGTGGCTGGCGGTAAAGGGACAGCTGGGCTTCAGCGCGGTGGAGGCGTCCTTTGGCATGGGGCCGCTCGGGCGCGTGGTGGCGGAGCGCGGTTTGACCGGGCTGCTGCCGCTCGTGCTCGCGCTGGCAGTGGTGTTCTGGCTCATCGGCTTCGACATCATTTACGCGATTCAGGACTTCGAGTTCGACCGCTCGCACGGATTGCACTCGCTCGTTGTGGCGTGGGGGCCGAAGAACGCGCTGACCGCCTCACTGCTCGCTCACGCGGTCATGTGGATTTTGCTGGTCATCTTCGGCCTGATGGCGGGCTTTCGGCTGGCTTACTACGTAGGGCTGGGCCTGATCGCAGGCTGCCTGTTATTGGAGCATTTCCTCGCCCGACGTCGCAGCCTGAATTGGATCAATAATTCGTTCTTTCGCCTCAACGCCGTCATAGGCGCTGTATTCCTTGCGGTGACAATAACGGAGGTGATCTTCCCCGGTTTTCGCCTGCGCGAATAACTAGCCGGCAAGGAAAATTGAGCGTTGCCAGACCCGTGGGGCTCCGGAGCCCGCACCCCATCTCAGGCCAGCACTTCGGCCAATTCCACCAACCGGCTGCGCTCGTTGACCGACTTAGCAGTGGCGGCCAAAATCGCAGTGACTTCGAGAATTTCCTGGTGTGGCACGGGCTCGACGCGCGTCTCGGCCATTTTCAAAAAGGTCTGAGCCATGCGGAAGATCTGGTAGTGATGGCCGAACCAGTAGTTACCATTGATAGCGGGGGTCCACTCGTAGGTTTTCTTCACGAAAGTCGCGGCAGCGGAGCAGTAAGTGGGCGCAACGTCAGGCCGGCCGTACCAGACCTCGGCGGGCATGCGGTCCTCGTAAGTGATCCATGCGCGGCAGGTGGCCTCCCGGGCATACATGTTTACGGCCTTTACCCCGGAGCCGCAAAGGGTCACGCACATCCAGACGGGATGCTGGCCGTAGATGAACCAGTTTTGGTAACTCCAGCCACCGGCCTGGCTACAGATCACATTTTGCAGCGGGCCGAATTCGCCGGTGGCCTTCATGCGGAGCGCTTCCTCGGTGCCCCATTGATGGCGGTAAAGGCTGGAGGACATGAGGGGCGCGTTGTGCTTCTTCGCAAAGTCAAGAATACGCCGCGTCTCAGCCACGGTGCCGCCAATGGGCTTGTCGCAAAAAGTTGGCAGGCCCTTGGCAAGACCCGGCGCACAAAGGTCGAAGTGGTCTTCACCGCGCCCGCTGGCGTCACCCACCCAGATTGCGTCGGAGTGCTTTACCAGTTCGTCGAGCGTGCGCGCGACTTGGACACCCGGAAAACAATCGGCAAATGCCTGTGCGCTAGGCAGGTCGGCGTCGTAGTAGGCGGAAATAACGGTGTTATCGAAGGGCAACTTGGCGAAGTCCTCTTTTGGGTTGCGGAAGTGCGACTTAAACAAATCCACTGGACCTTTAGTGAGGTGCTTCTCGATCATTTTAAGATCCACGGTCGGATGAAAGCCTTGCGCGAAATGATACGTGTGGCCGTTGGCCTTATGCGGTCGCCCGCCCATGGCGGCGGAGATGACACCAACACGCAGCGGCTTGCGCGGGCCGAACGTGGTCAGCGGGTCAGCAGCGGACGCGGCGGCAGTGAGAACCGTGGAGCTGGCAGCAGCCAAGAAGTCGCGGCGAGTAAGGCAGGAGTGCATGCGTGCCAAACCGACGTGCTTGCCAGCGGAGAAGTTCACTTCTACTTTCCCGCGCCTATGGAAAATGTCGTCATCATTGGCTCGGGCTGTGCAGGCTGGACGGCGGCGCTTTACACGGCGCGCGCGAATTTGAACCCTATTGTCGTTACCGGTGCGACCCCCGGCGGACTGCTCACAACCACGAGCATCGTCGAGAACTTTCCCGGCTTCCCCGAGGGCGTGGATGGGACTGAATTAATGATGAAAATGCAGGCGCAGGCCGAGCGCTTTGGCACGCGCGTCCAGTTTGGCGCGACAGTTGAGGCGGTCGACCTTGGCAGACGCCCATTTGTCGTGACCATTGACGGCGAGAAAGTGGAAACAAAATCCATCATCATCGCCACCGGCGCAGGTCACAAACATCTGGAAGTACCCGGCGAGGACGAACTGGAAAAGAAGGGAGTCACTTACTGCGCCACCTGCGACGGCGCGCTGCCGATGTTCCGGAATCAACCACTCGTGGTCGTGGGCGGCGGTGACTCCGCATGCGAAGAAGCCACCTATCTGACGCGTTTCGCTTCGACAGTATATCTCGTCCACCGCCGCGACACCTTACGAGCCTCGAAAGTCATGGCCGAGCGCGCACTCTCCAACCCAAAAATCAAGCCGGTTTGGAACTCTGTCGTGACGGAGGTGCTCGACGTTTCCACCGGTAAAGTCACGAGCGTGAAGCTGAAAAACACCAAGACCGGCGCGGAGAGTTTGCTGCCGTGCGCGGGCGTATTCGTTGCCATCGGGCACTATCCAAACACGCAGCTATTTAAGGGCCAGATCGCGCTCGATGAAAACGGTTACGTGGTGCGCGCGAGAGGTTCGCAGACCACGGTTGAAGGCGTGTTCGTCGCAGGCGACTGTTCAGATCACGTTTATCGCCAAGCGATCACAGCTGCGGGCATGGGCTGCGCGGCGGCGATTGATGCGGAGCGGTACCTCGGATCGCTGAACCAATGATGCCTATATCAAGGATAAACGCTGACCAGCGGTAATCCCCCTTAGTAAACGGGAGGACGACAGAACAAAGCCTGCCTGCGAGTGCCCCACTCAAACGGGTCAACGTGAAATTATCTGTTCACCCGAATCTGCATGCGGGGCATCAATCAAATCGTTTCCCCATGGTCAATTTTGGTAGGCGAATCAAGATTGAATCCGCCGGGAGGCTTGCCTAGCTTACACATAAAACCGGCCTGCGAGTCGGCTCATTCAATTACTCATCATGAACGCTCCCCTTGTGCGCCGCCACGCCCTGACGGCCGTCGCAGTTTCCACCGTTTGCTTCCTCGCTGCCTGCAAAAAG
>VHDH01000042.1 GCA_016871445.1 Verrucomicrobiota bacterium
GCAACCACGCCGCCCAGCAAGTGGACACGTACCTAATCCATATGAGCCGGGGCGACTTCATGCCCGTGAGGGTGACCCGCCCGTGGGGTGAAACAAAGCCTCAAATCCCATGCAAACGCATGGCTTGAAGGTAAACCCAACCGAGCAGGATCAGTGGTTTTGCTAAAGTATGCTCGTCCGGCGACCAGCGGCGTGACCCACGAGAGTCAAGAACGCTCTGTAGGCCAAAAGTTGCTTGAACCCCAACCTTGGAAAAAGCAACTGACTTAGATCTAGGGGTCACTAACCCGGGCTTGAATCGCAGCAGGCAAACGAGCCAGATGAGTCTGTCATTGTAATGAGAACTCTTTCGGCACTTGCCTAATTAAGCGTTTTTCCGACCGGAAGGCGCAAGCCAGCCGCCACCGGCAAGGAGCTAAGGAGTGCACCGATGTTGACCCAGATGAGCACCATGGCAACCTCCACGCCGAAGTAAGGATTAGCTCCTGTTGGCCAAATGACGGTTCTTGGGAAACCCAGCGCACCAAACAAGGTCGCATGCAGACCCCACACACTACCAATTGCTATGATCGCAGCTAGGTTTGCCAACAGTCCGTTTTCAATCCATTGCCGAGCCCACAGCCATAGCGCGGGCACGCCGAAGCTCCGCAGTAACGCGGTTACAAATAAATTCTGCCGAAACTCCAACACCGCAATGGACCCGAAAACCAACGCTAAGGCGAAACCTAAGACAATGGCGAGCCAGCCGCGCCATTGGCGCTGTCGCTCCTTTAGGACTTCCCACGCTTGAATGAGACTTAAAGCACTCTGTATTTGCGGCGTTCGGCGCTCCTTTGCGTAGAGCGTTTGCACCGCCTCCACGATCTGAGCCATGGGGAGAGCCTCTGGATCACGCAAAAAAACGTATGTATCCACGTAACCCTTGCGCTCCTCCTCGGGTAACCAACCCTGTGGCACAAGCAAAAGATGTTCGTTAACTAGTGGACGGAGAGCTTCGCTCGGACGACGCACTACAGCCACCCCGACCTGCTGATTTACGGAGACTCGTACCTGCGCTTGCTCTGGCCAAGACGTGCTCAGACAGATGAGTGGCGACTCATTAGCGAGTAACTCAACAAGTGGGCCAGGTGCACGAGAGGAATAACTTAATATTCCCAAGTCTGTCTGCCATTCAGATTGAGCACGCGGAAGGAGCTGACGCAAGCGCAAGGTGGTGCCGCTGCCCGCCAACGGAGCCAGCCGGTCAACTCGCTCCCCGGTCGGCAAAAGCTCGGGATCATAGGACGTAACCATCTCGCGCACCAGCAGCGTATTCAGGCCGAACCTTTCCAACCGCTCGCGCAAACTCCGCTCCAGCATATGCAGGGACACGAGAATAACCGTAGAAACAGCCACCAGCAGCGCCGTGACAGAGCAACGAGCGAGCAGGCTACCCGGCTGCTCAAACCAGCGCGCGCAGGTGTCCTTCCAGAGGTAAGAAACGATTAAAATCAAGGGTTTCATCCGCTAAAGTTGCTAATCTATGGTCATGTGAACTGACGACACAAATTCGACCGCCCGCCGCATAATCGCGCAGGGCGCAGGCGATCACCTCGGTGTTCAAATCGTCTAGGCCGGAAGTTGGCTCGTCTAGCAGCAGAACCTGCGGCTCCTTCACCAAGGCGCGGGCGATGGCGGCCCGCTGTTGCTGCCCCCCGGAAAGCGTAGTCGGCAGCCGTCGGGCGAACGGCTCCAGTCCCAAGAGCTGTAGCCAGCGGGCCGTGCGAGCTCCAATCTCCTTGCTCGATATTCCGCCGAGCCGGCCAGCCAGTTCCAAGTTCCGTTCCACCGTAGCCAGCGGCAGCAGGTTGAGTTGCTGGAACACATACCCCAGCGATCCTCGTTGGAAAGACGGTTGCGTGGGCGGCCCACCACTAGGGATTGTGACGTGACCTTGACCGGGGGTCAAATACCCGGCTAACAAACGGAGCAACGTAGACTTGCCACACCCCGATGCGCCTTGAATCAAAGTAATGCCGGCGGCAAAGTTGTGACTAAAGTCTTGCAGGATCCAAGCTCCCTTGCGGTGGTAGCGGAACCAAACCCCGGCACAAATCAGTGACTGGCTCATGGCGGTTCCGGCAGTTCGATAGCCAGTTCCGTTTGGCCTTCGGCCGCCACTCGAGCACCCGGCCACAGCCGCGCCACGCCGTCCGCCCAATTGCGGCTTTGAAACGCTCCAGGCTCATGCAACACCAACGTCAGCTTGGACACTACGCGCACAGGCCGCTCTAGGGTGAGGCGTAAATCAGCCGGCACATCTAATCCCACCAGCCGCGCGGCCGGTGCTGATTGCTCTGCCGGCATAAGGAAATAAAAGAATGCTTCTTCTCGAGCTTGCGCACGTTCGATCCGTTTTGCGCTATATGCGGCCGTTAACACCTCGCCCGCCGGCAGGCGTATGGAGACAGACAACGAGTCGACAGGCAGCGCGGCCCAGCTGGAATCAACTAGCGCGAGGCGCAGTTGAATCAGGCTCATGTCGCGCACTACAGCCAGTTCATTGCCTGTGGTCACGGGATATTCAACGACTCCCTCGGCCATCGGTAGGCTAATCGTCAACTGACCTGCAAGCGGCATCTTTAGTTGAGCTAGCTCTTTTTTGTGTTCGAACTCCACGCGGCGGCGTTGCCATTCAGACCGCTGTAATGCGAGATCACCTTCGAGTGAAATCAAGTTAGTTTCGGAGAGCACAGTGAGGCTGCGTTTAATGAGCCCGGTTTCCTCTTCGAGCAGGGGTAAAACTTCTGGTCGAAGGTCTAAGTTTTTGTAACCCATGCTGGTCATAGCCAGGAGATCCTGATTGGTTCTCACCCAGCTCAACAAAGCCGTTTGACGCTCGGCCTCCCATAAATCACGTGTAAGCTTGAGGCGCTGGCGGGGCAACTCTAGTTCTCGCAGCGCCCGCTCGCGCTGGTCTAGCCGCTGCTTGGTTTCTTGCAATACCTCCTCCTCGCCGGCCAAGAGGCGCGGCTCGAACTCCGCCCAGACCTTGCCGGCGGCAAGGTTTGTTTGGGCTACGTTCAACTTAACGCGCAACAGCCCGTTGAGCGGCGAGACGATAGTGAGGCTGCTCTTGGGCAGTACCTTGCAGGAGAGCGTCGCCAGGCGAATTTGGTTCGTCACCGGGTAACCGGCCCAGGACCACGCTACCGGCGGGGGCGCAGCGGCTGGCGCTGAACTATCTGGCTTGGGTTTGCAACCAACCAGAAAAGTTAAATGTACCACCAATAGCCATGTAGCGGGAGCAGGCCGTTGGAGCCGCAACCGACTCGTGGGTATGGCCGCGTTCCGGCTTGGCTTTTCCTTTGCGCGAGATTTTGATTTCACTTTGGTTTGGCCTGTGAAAGCGCGTCCGCCGGCCACTTTTCGTCGTCCAAAAACCAAAATAGCGTTTGTAACTCATTTTTTTGGGCCTGAAGGTTGTGACTCTCTTCTTCCAAAGCGCGACGGGCAGCGACAATTTGCTGCCAGCCGCTAAAATCTGCGGGGGCGGGGAGATTGGCCAGCAGGGTGCTTTGGCGGGCCAGCCGCTCGTGCTGCTCTTGGGCAGTCCTAAGGAACTGCTGGGCGGTGAGTAGCTTCGTAATGAGAGCCCGAGACTCTTGTTGGAGGCGTTCTCGTTGCAACTCCTCCTGCCGCTGCTGCTGCCTCAGTTGCAGAGCGACTAACCCGCGGGTATCCAGTTGCCAGAACAAGTTAGCGTTCACTCGCACTTGCTCTACGTCCCAAAACTGATCCCCGCCGGCATTGCGCTGAATCACCGGCGGGCCGCTAACAAAGATGGAAAGCTCTGGCCAATATTGGAGTTTGATACCTTGTTGCCGAGCCAGCGCCCCAGCTAATTCAATGGCTGTTAGCCGCATCTGGAGTTGGCCCACCCGGTTCGTGTCGCTTAACGGAAAATTAGCATAATCTAAAACAGGCAGACCGTTGGTGACGACCTTCCAATAATGGCTTTGATCGCCTAAAAGCTCACCAATTTGCTGGTTTAGCGTTTGAGCTTCTTTCATGATGTTCACACGCTCTTTTGTCAGTTCAGTCAGTTGGCGAGCGCCCAGCGTAGGGTCTAGCGCCAGCCAATCTTTGGCTACCTGAATCTGCAGTTGGATATCACTTGTTCGTTTTTGCGTGTGCACCGCTCGGGGAAACAGCTTGAAGAGATCCATCGCCATGGTGCGCTCTTGCAAGGCTAAGGCAGCCTCTGCTCGAATTAAGGTGAGACGCGCGCCAAAACTTTGCCGACTCAGGGAGAAAAGCCCGGGGAAGTTAAAGAAACTGTTTATATTAAAGGTAACGTCACTGGGTGAGATGTCGGGCAGGCCTACAAAGGTACGGCTTACCCCAGAATTTAAGTTTAGCGTGGGAATGAAATTTTTATAAATCTGCCGCACGTTTTCCTGCGCGTTGGTAATCTCTACCCGGGCAGCACGCAGTTTGAGGTTGCCGGCGCGAGCGAGAGCCATGGCTTGGTTCCAGTCTAGCGTCTGCTCAGGTAAGTTCGCTTGTTGGTGCACCTGGGCTTGCCATGTGCGTTGCACCAGCGGCAACTGCTCCGCCACACGCTTATCTGGTGACAGGCACCCGATCAGAAAAGCAGCAGGGCTGAGAAATAAAAAACTGCGGTACATGGCGGGGCTAAATCAAAAAAAATCCGCCCCCTATTTCGCAGGGGGCGGATAATTAGTTTTTAAACTTACAATGGATATTCAAATAGTGCTTTTTTTTTTATGGATTGACTTGAATTCTGAAAGTGCCTGTTGATGTTGTGCCGTTATTCAGCGCGCGCTCGTAAGTACCATCTATTTGAGTTATAGCGTCATCGTCGGTTGTGGTGCTAGTCGCCGTGAGTTCAATTGTGCCAAGATTGGGGTCACCAATCAAAGTAGCTACCGATGAAGATTGTTGAATGTAGGTGGCGGTAAGACCAGCTACTGGTGCGCCACCAGCTTGTTGAAATGTATAGGTGATAACGGCGGCAGCTGAGGCAGTTACAGTAACGGTAACTAGTTGACCACCACCGGCAGGCGTCAGAGTAAGTACGTCGTTTACGGCATTTACTGCAGTCTCGGGAAATGCCGAGAGTTCTGTGGTTTTCTTATCGTCACCACAACCGATACCTAAACCTGCAATAGACAACCCTGTAACGAGCGCTAAACTTTTGAGTAGTTTTTTCATATTTTTTTTTTTTAAGACATGTGCACCGTGCACAAACCGCATTAATCACTATCCGATCCCAATTGTCTAGCTTTTTTTTTATTTATTCGGGTTAGCTCAAATTTTCGGCTGAAAGGCGCAAATTCGTTGCTCTTCAAGCCAAAATTGGTTGGTAGCGCGGGGCCATTTCCAATTGTTGACTCCTGCCATTTAAAGCACGCACCGGCTGCGCTGCGTAGTTTAAACTGAGCCAGACTAGCCTGGGCCACGGGCTACCCCGAAGTTTGGGTTGAAAGCAGGACGACTGCGTGTGCTTATAAAATGAATGGATGCCCTACACATTCCGTAATCACTATCCAAGACCCGACTTTGCACTCCGCCAAGAAATTCCAAGTGTATTCTCAATGGATGGTTGTCGGCCTGCATGGTAACCTCGGCCTCGCCTGGGTCGCGTGGGTAGTAAGCCTGATGATCGGTCTGTTTTCGCTTCCGGCCGTGAGCGATTGGACTCATGCCGTGTTGGGTCCGCGCCAACATCAAGTGGACGCCCAAAAAATCGGGAAGTGGGTGACCGGGGTGGGGGGGGGGCAGGCTGACACTGCCCTCGAAGGTACGGCCGGGCGGCGCGCAGCTTGAGGTTGCCGGTGCGGACGCGGGTCACGGCCTGGGGCCAGTCCAGCGTCTGCACGGGCAGGTTCGCTTGCAGTTGCACCTGTGCCTGCCAGTCACGCTGCACGGCGGTCAACTGCTACGCCACCCGCTTATCAGCTGAGAGGCAACCCACTAGCAGGGCGGCAGCTCCGAGGCAGAAAGACCAGCGGTGCATGACAGGCAGGGAAACGAAAAGCCCGCCTCTTGACGGGCAAGAGGCGGGCGGTGGAGTTAGCGCGACACTGTTACGGCGCCGTGATTGTGAAAGTGCCAGATTCCGTGCCGGTGGTGCCTTGGTCGCCGTTTCCGTTCACGGCGTAATCCCCACCGGTGGCGGAGGTGAACGTAAACTGAACAGTTCCAATTTCGTTAATGAGCACGGTGGCGGCGGTCACTGAGTTTTCGGTATACGTGTAGGTACCGATCGGTCCATCATTGACTTGGAGCTGTCCAGAATTCGCGCCCTCGCACCGAAGAACACAACAATTCTTGAAGGTGTACCGTCATCGAAATCAACAGTTGCTGCTGTCTTCTGTAATGTCACGGTCCGGTTGTTAAGTGAGGTTGGGGTGAAATCAACTTGGTTACCGCCGCCACCGCCGCCACCGGCTTGGTTCGGCGCAGGATCGTCACTGCCGCATCCCGAACTCATGGCCGCAACCCCAAGCCCTATGGCGAGCGTCATGCATTTGATAAGTTTTTTCATGATGGTTTTTTGTTTTTGGTTAGATTACTTAGTCACTGTTACAAACCTTGCGCAAGCACGACTGCGAGCATTGACTGCACTTGTAGCCAGAAGTGCGGGTGAGTATAGCAGAATTAAATTTGGTCGTTGCTTTGGCGCAGGCTGACACTGCTCTCGAAGGTGCGGCGTACACGCCGCGGGATGCCGCGCCAGCTAGAGTGCAGCTTCAGACCTGCGGCACGCGCACGTTTCAGCGCCCACCTGCGACAACATGAAAAATCCAAACTCGAACGCCGAAACAGAACTCCAACCGGAGGGCAGGAGTGCGGCCCTCCAGCCGCAGAAATGCGCTTGGGACGACAGCCTTCCGGCCGCACTCTTGTTTTCCACCTTTCTGCGGCGTGGACGCCGCGCTCCGTGGCGGCAGCGGGCGTTTAACATGGAAGGTCGGGGCGAGTCATGAACCAACGACTGCTCTCTAGAACGGCGCAAACATGGCTGCATGCTGGCCTTGGTCTGGCGTGGGCAGGCTGGGTGGTCAGCCTGATAGTCTGCTTTTTCTCACTCCCTCTTGTAAGCGGATGGACCCATGCGTTGATAGGCCCGCGACAGCATCACGACGACGCCAAGCGGATCAGCGCCTGGGTGGCCGGTGGTGACGTTGAGGCGAAGATCCCGTTGGGCTATCGAGCCGGTGAGCTGACGCCCAAGGAGCAAGATCATTATACGGATGTGCGCCGCTTGTTGAGGTGGAATCGGACGGTGACTGGCGTGGGTTTCAGCCTGCTCCTGCTGCTGGGGCTTTCTCAGGCCGGGCGGAAGGCGGCGGTGGCGGCAGCGGGTATCGCTTTGTGGGAATTCTTCATGCTGCTCGCGATCGCGGTGGTCTGGGCGGTGGTGCATTGGCGGAGCCTGTTTGCCTTTTGCCATAACCTGTTTTTTGCCGAAGGCAGTTGGCGGCTCCCCAAGAACTCTGTAAGTCTCCAACTCTTTCCCCAATCGTATTGGCAGGAGATGTTTGGGCTGGTTCTCTTCGGCGCCGCGTTGGTCATCCTTTTTGGCTGGGCTTGGGCACGTCATTGCCGGTCGGCTGGCGCGCCAATAACATCCGGCACTAAGAACTGAGCCGGTGAGTGTCGACTTGGTTTGTTTTGCTCCCGCACACTTCTTCAGCCCGGCAAATCCTTAATTACGCCGCAACTTTTTCCTGTCAGCGCCGTTTAAGTGCTTGTCGCTAAATGGCCTTTGTCTCCATCAAAAACGTCTTCGCCCGTGCCGCGCTGGCGACGCCGGAGCAGTTTGATGAGTGGTCCAAGCTCTGGCGCATCGCCACCCAAAGTGGTTCGCAGGAGCCACTCATCGCGTTTATGGCGCGCGAGGCAGGGCTGACCGAGGAGACTTTCCTCGAAAAGCTCGCAGGGGCGCTCGGCTGGCCGTTTGTAAATCTCAAGGCGCTCGACATCCCCGTTGAGGCCCGCGCGCGCGTCTCGACCAAGGTTGCCTTCCAGCACGTCGTGATGCCCACGGCGTTCACGGACGGCGTGCTGCAGATAGCGGTAAGCAATCCCTTCGACACTGCGCTGCTAAACGCGGTGCAATTCGATGCGAAGTGTCCGGTGCAGTTCGCCCTTGCGCCGCGCGCCGAGGTCGAGAAAGCGCTGAAGAAATACTACGGCGTCGGCGCAGAGACCTTGCAGGAAATGTCCGAGGATGAGCCGCTCGAACTCGACCTCGCCAGCGACAAAGAAATCACCGAGGGCGATCAGGAAGCCAGCGTCATCAAGTTCGTTAACCAGATCATCTGGGAGGCGTTCAAGGCGCGGGCCACGGACATTCACTTTGAGCCCGCCGAGGATGAGTTGCGCATTCGCAACCGCATCGATGGCATCCTTCACCAGATTCCACTACCGCCACAGTTGAAGCGCTTCCAAGCGGCCATCATCTCGCGCATCAAAGTGATGTCCGGCATGAACATCGCCGAAAAACGCCTCCCGCAGGACGGTCGCATCAATGTCCGCATCAAGGGCGAAGAAATTGACATCCGCGTTTCGACCGTGCCAACGGTTTATGGTGAGAGCGTTTCGCTCCGGTTGCTATTGCGCGGAAAAATTTTCCTCAGCCTGGACAAGCTCGGTTTCCCCGCCGACGAGGAAGCCGCCATCCGTGAACTGATTGTCAAACCGCACGGCATCATGCTCGTCACCGGGCCGACGGGCTCCGGTAAGTCCACCACGCTCTACGCATTCCTCAGCTCCATCAACTCGGTCCACAAGCGCATCATCACCATCGAGGAGCCGGTGGAATACGAGCTCAAAGGCATCAACCAGATCGCCGTCCGCGGTGACATCGGGTTGACGTTCGCGATGGGACTGCGCCACATCCTCCGGCAAGATCCGAATGTCGTGATGGTCGGCGAAATCCGCGACCAAGAGACGGCGGAAATCGCGATCCGTGCCGCACTCACGGGCCACCTGGTCTTTAGCACGTTGCACACAAACGATGCTCCCAGCGCGTTCACGCGGTTGATTGACATGGGCATCGAACCATTCCTCGTGGCGTCGTCCGTCGAGGCCGTCATGGCGCAGCGCCTAGTCCGTACAATTTGCCCAAGCTGCAAGACCGAGCAAAAGGTCGAACGCGATTACCTGATGCGAATCGGTTTTCCGGCGGATGAAGTGGCCACCACGCAGTTCAAGTACGGGCGCGGCTGCGAGGATTGCCGGATGCTCGGCTACCAAGGCCGGCAAGGCATCCACGAACTCCTCCTCGTCACGGAGTCGCTCCGGCCGCTGATCATGAACCGCGCGCCAGCCTCGACTATCGCCCAACGCGCGATGGAGGGCGGCATGCGGACGCTGCGCATGGACGGCTGGAAGAAAGTGCAGCAAGGCATCACGACCATCGAAGAAGTCCTGCGTGTGACGCAAACCGAGGAACATCTCCAATCGCTAATGGAGGATGGCGGGACGAGGCTTTTGGCCAGGACAAGCAAGTGAGTTCAAGTTGAAACTGGTAATGAAATTCAATGTATCGTTCGCGGAGGTGCTCCCCGGTGCGAAAGGCGGGGTGCTTGAATCCTACCAAACGAACTTGCGGGGCGGCAACCGAAGCGAAACGCGTTACACGCGCCACTTAACTATTTTCGCTCACCCAGCACCACGCACCACGTGAAGCCCGCCCCGCCCAACACCTGCAACGTCCTCGAACTCTCCGCCGACCAGCGGCGGTTGTGGTGTTTCAAGGTAGCGGGCGACGGCGCGGCGGCACTGGACAAGGAGCACAGCGGCCTGTCTGGCGACGCGCTGCCAGGCCCGCGCGTGGCGAAGGATTGGCGCGCGCTCCTAAGCCCGCGGCTCAACCTCGCGTGGCTTCCCGCCGGCAGCGTGTTTCTGCGGGTGGCAGAATTCCCCAAGGCTGACCGTGCGGAACTGCTCGCGATGGTCGAGCTGGCTTTGGAAAAGATTTCGCCGCTGCCCGTGGCGCAGATTGTCTGGAGCGTCGAGCCGGTGCCCGCACGCTCGCTGGTGCCGAGCGAAATGCAAACCGTCGTCGTGCTCATTGCGGCGCGCAACGAAGTCGAGAAATTCCTTGGTACACTCGAAAGCTGCGGTTTCCTCGCGGACCGGCTGGAAATGCCACTCTTGCACCAAATCCTCGCCAACAAAACTGAAGGCGATGGCACGTGGGTTTATCCCGCTAGCAGCACGGGCGCCGGCGCGTGCCTCGTTGCGTGGTGGTACGGGGGGGAACTGCGCAGCCTCTCGCATGTGAAGCTTACCCTGCCGGAAAAGTGGCCGGCCGAACTCGGTGACGCCCTGACGAAAGCTGCATGGGCCGGCGAGCTGGAAGGCTGGCTGACCAACCCACCGCGCTTCCGCTTGGTAGCCGCGCCAGAAGACCAAGAGGTTTGGCTGCGTGTGCTGGGGGAGCTTTCTGAGGGCAACGTAGACGTGGCCGCGCCAGCCGATGCCGCCGCGCTTGCATCTTTGTCAGCGCAGCGTGCCGCGCGCGGCGAAAGCCATGCCAACCTGCTCCCCGCCGAGTTTACCGCGCGCTACCGGCAGCGGTTTGTGGACAGCGTTTGGATGCGGGGACTAGGAGCGCTGGTAGCAGTCTATCTCATCGGCGTCGCGGTATTCCTC
Source organism: Verrucomicrobiota bacterium (assembly GCA_016871445.1). Classification (GTDB taxonomy): domain Bacteria; phylum Verrucomicrobiota; class Verrucomicrobiia; order Limisphaerales; family SXTU01; genus SXTU01. The sequence goes on from VHDH01000042.1 coordinate 10,675, forward strand.
GGGTTGCTTTGGCAAGCGGAGGCAGGAAAGACCAGCTTGCAAAAGCAAGTCAGCGGCTTGTCCGGATCCTACACCAACGCGCTCGTGACTAAGGCGCGTATTCAGGTTCTGCAGGAACAGGTCGCGCTCAAATACGCCGCCATTGAGAGCCTCAAAGCCGTCGCCACCCAGTTGCCCGAGGGGATGCAACTAACGGATTTCGCGTTCCAACGTGGGCAGAAAGTCGCATTGCGCGGCACCGTGCCAGCCGAACAGATTAGCAAGCTCACCGACTTTAGCGCAGCGCTCCAGACCATCTCGGTCAACGGCGTGCCACTGTTCAAGACCGTCAGCGCGCCCAGTTCGCAGGGCAGCGGCGTGGCGGCCAACCAGTTTTATTGGACTCTAAGCTGCGAGCTCCGCGGCCCCGAACTCTAATGAGGATTGCCCACACTAGGACTAAGAAGCAGCCGACGATTGGGGCACGACCAAGGTTGGCCCACCTCATTTTTGGCTCGCCTCACTTTAAGGGTGCCAAGCTTCGACTTACGAGATTGCACCGGCCATGAAATCGCTTTTTGACAAGCTGAACCTCGGTGCGCTGGAGCGGCGCATCGTCGTGGGTGCGCTGCTCGTGCTCTTCGTCGTGCTCAACGCGATGTTTGTTTGGCCGCTATTTTCGGATTGGCACCGCGTGCAGCTCGACATCGAAAAAGCGCGCAAGACGCTCGCCGATTTCCAGCGGGAATTAGATGGTCTGCCCGCGCTCCAAAAGAAAGAAGAGGCGCTCAAGGGCACCAGCGGCGCACAACTCGCCTCCGCCGAGATGGCGCTCGCGCTTATGCGCGTGGTCGAACCGAAAGCGCGAGCGGCCGGCGTGAACGTCATGTCCTACAACCCTGGCTCCAGCTTGGGCGTGAGCACTAACAGCTACTTTGAGGAGCAATCGCTGCGCATCGGATTTCAAAATACAGGCGACGCCGAGCTGCTCAAGTTCATGGTGTCGCTGGGCGAGAATAATTCCAGTATCCGCATTCGCGACCTCACTGTGAAACCTGACCCCACGCAGATGAAACTAATGGGTGAGCTAACCATGGTAGCGAGCTACCAAAAAGCCACCCCCGGTGCGAAGTCATCGTCTCCCGCAACCCCAAAACGCCCATGAAAACTAAACTGACGGGCCTGCTCCTCACCATCACCGCCACCGGGCTGTTCGCGCAGCCAGTGCCGCCGCCGCCTGGCGTGCCAGCCCCGGGCAAGACGCCGCCCAGCAAACTTGCGCCGGCGCTCACTAACCCAGTGCCGCCGTCGACGGCAAGCACGGTGACCAACACCACCCCCAGCGCGCCGCCGCGTCCGCCTGGTAACGTTTCGCCCGAGCCATTGGCCCCACTGCCGCTCCCGATCGGCACCACACCCGCCACGCCGCCTTCTAACGTGATTACGCTTCCCGGCAGCGGGGCTCCGGGCGCGGCCCCCGGCAACGTCGCCGGCTTGCTCGCCTCACGCGCCGCCACCAACGCCGTCCTCAACCCCGTAGGCGAAATCATGCTCGACCCCACGCTCACGCGGCTGCAAGCCGCGCCACTGGAACAAGTCATGGAATTGTATTCTGAGTTGACCGGCCGCACGGTGCTGCGCTCCCCGTCGGTCAATTTCGACCTAATCAAGATCACGCTGAATACGAAAAGCCCGCTCACCACCAATGAGTTTTTACAGGCCCTTGACAGCAGCCTCTCGCTCAACCAGATCGCGGTGATTCCCACCGGCACGAAATTCCTGACCGTCGTACCGATGGCCAGCGCCGTGCAGGAGGGCGCGGCGTTCAACACCAACCGGAGCGGCGAGTTACCCGAGGCTAGTCAGTTCATCACCAAGATTGTGCAGGTGACCAATGCCAAGCCCAGCGAGGTTCAAGCCGCGCTCGCGCCCTTTGGTAAGTTGCCCAACGGCATCCTGCCTATCGACGCCACTGGGGCCCTAGTGCTGCGGGACAATGCCATCAACATCAAGCGTATGTTGGAAGTGCTTGAGAAAATTGACGTGGCCGTGCCCAGCGAGGAGGAATTCAAGGTCATCCCCGTCAACTATGCGATGGCTGCCGACGTGGCACAGGTGCTGGGCAGCCTCACCGCCTCTGGCCCAGCGGGCGGCGCGGGCGCCACCGGTAACCGCCCCGGCTCCACCTCCACCCGCGGACGCGGCACGTCGCCCTTCGGACCGACAGGCACGGCGGCCATCAACACACCTGGCGTGCCCGGCCAACCACCTGGAGTTGCAAACACCTTAGGCGGGCCCAACGCGGCAGTCGCGGCCCCCGGCACCGCGCAGAGCGCCTTCCAAAACCGGCTTAACCAGATCGTTAGCAACATCACCGGCGGTCGCGCGGGCAGTGCGCCACTTTTGGGCGAGGCCAAGATCATTCCCTACGAGCGCAACAACTCATTGCTCGTGTTGGCGAACAAGACCGAGCTGAAGATGCTGGAGAAACTGCTCAAAGAAATCGATATCCCCCAACAGCAAGTACTGATCGAGGCGCTAATCTTCGAGACCGATGCGAACAACCAGTTTGACGCAAGTTTTGGGGTCGGCCAGAAGACCGCCAATCCCGGCGCGCAATTTTCCGGACGGGGTGGCGTCAACTCGATCATCAACTTCTCCACCAACGCCACCGTGTTGGGCGTGGGCGCGGCCACCGGCGGCTTTGGCTATCTCGCGCAAATCGGCGCGAACTGGGCGGCGGCGATTACGCTGCTCGAAAGCGATTCGAAGACCGAGGTGCTTTCTCGCCCGCGCATCCAGACCTCGCACGCGGAAGCCGCCACCATCTTCTCCGGCGGCACCACGCCCTATGTGACCGGTAGCATTTCCGGCGTTGGCTTTGGCACGCAGCAACAGATTCAGCAACTTCAGATTGGCATCACGCTCCAAGTGCTTCCGCTCATCACCTCCGATGGCCTCGTGGTGCTCGACATCAACCAGACCATTGAAGGTGAAAACGGCACGGTGGCAATTGATGCCAACCTCCGCGTGCCCCGCACTGTGCGCCACACGGCACAAGCCAAGGTCGCCGTGAAGGATAGCGAGACGATTATCCTCGGCGGCCTCATCCGCACCGCCAAGACCAAGAGCAAGTCTGGCGTGCCCGTGCTCAAAGACATTCCAGGCCTGGGCGCGCTGTTCAGAACCACCAGTGAAAACCCTACTCGCCGCGAGTTGATGGTCCTTATCCGACCGACCGTTTTGAAGACGCCTGAACTCGCCTCCCTCACCGCTCAGTCCGAACGCCAGCGCTCCGCTGGCATGCGCAGCGTCGAGCGGACGATGGCAGATGAGGAACGCAAGTATATCAAGAAACAGGAGGAAGAGGAGATCGAAGCGATGCGTAAGCAGTTAGGGGAGCGTAAGCGCAACCTCCCACAGGGAGATTCCCCCTTGCCCGCACCCGCCGTACCAAAACCGCCTGAAAAGAGGGAGACGCCCGACCCCGTGGAGCTTCCCAAGCCTGCGACGCCCTGAGCGGAGGTGGTGGGCAAATTGATGTTTCAAATTCAGGCGGGTGCCGCTACCGTTAAATTCATGCGGGCGTCGCCCGTAGCGAGTTTTCCCGATACTCTGCTTTTGCCTATGCGCCGCACTAAAATCATCGCCACGCTTGGTCCCGCCACCAGTTCGCCTGAAATCCTAGGCCAACTCATGGACGCAGGCATGAACATTGCCCGACTTAACATGTCTCATGCCTCGCACGACTGGGTGCGCGCTACCGTAAAGCACCTCCGCGCCGCCGCTGAGGCCCGCAAGCGCTCACTGGGCATCCTCATGGATACTCAGGGCCCGGCCATTCGGACCGGCGACCTCAAGGCGCCGCTGGAACTCCGACCCGGCCAGACTTTCACTTTCACCGTGCGCGGCGAGAAGAGCGAGGGGGAGCATTCGGTGGGAGTGAATTATGAGAACTTCGTCAACGACATCAGTGTCGGCGACTCGGTGCTGCTCGACAACGGCGAGATTCAAATGAAGGTGCTCGCCAAGCACCCGAACAAGGTCAAGTGTGAGGTGATCACACCGGGCAAGCTCGGCAGCCGCCGCCACATCAACCTGCCGGGCGTCAAGGTCAGCCTGCCCGCCCTCACCCCCAAGGACATCGCTGACGTTAAGCTCGGCCTCGAGGTCGGTGTGGACTACATCGCGCTCTCCTTCGTTCGCGAGGCCAAGGACATCCTGCAGCTCCGTGCGCTCACCGTAGGCTCGAGACACCGCCCTCAGATCGTCGCCAAGGTCGAGGATCAGTCCGCCGTTAAGAACATTGACGCGATCATCGCCGAGGCTGACGCCGTAATGGTTGCACGGGGCGACCTTGGCATCGAAGTGCCCTACGAGGAACTGCCCATCATTCAACGCAAGATCGTTAAGACCTGCCTCCGCATTGGCAAACCGGTCATCGTCGCCACGCACATGCTCGAGAGCATGATCGAGAACCCCATGCCCACCCGCGCCGAGATCACCGACGTGGCCAACGCGGTTTTCGAGCAGGCCGACGCCATCATGCTCTCCGGTGAGACCACCGTCGGTAAATACCCGGTGAAGTGCATCGAGGTCTTTGACCGCATTGCCAAGCGCATCGAGCGCAGCGGTAACGCCGGTTACCACGAGCGCGCTGAGCTAACCAGCCCGCGCCAAAAGCTCGTCAAGAGCGCCATCGTCATGGCGGACCAACTCCGCGCTGAGGCCGTTTTGGTCTTCACCCGACGTGGCGCGATGGCCCGCTACACCGCCTGGCTACGCCCGCGCTGGTCACCCATTTATGCCGTTTGCGAGAACTGGCCATTGGCCGACTCACTGGCGCTCAACTGGGGGATTAAGCCCGTGGTGTTTGCCTTCGACCACGGCAACCCAGAGAGAAACGTCGACGTTGCGCTAGCTCAGATGAAGGCCGCCGGCACCATTCAAAGCGGTCACACCGTCGTCATCATCAGCGCCATGTCTAGCGGCGCGCAGGTCGTGGACGCGGTGCAGATGCGCGTCGTGGAGTAAGCAGCCGCCAAGTGTCGTGGGATGCGGTGATGCACCCTTACGCCAATCGCTCGTTCCGTCGCCCCGACGCCCCATTGTCCTTTGAGCCTTAAACGCAAAATTTCCGGCGGCACGCTGGCCTTCATCGGCTTCTTACTATCGCCTCTGTCATGGTGGAACGACTTGTTTGTGAACGTTCCTCTCGCACTTGCCTTCGCTTGGGTAGTGAGTTGGCTTTGGCCGGCGGCGTTTGGAGTGAGCTTTGTCATTGGTTACTGGCTCACCAACGTGCTCGGGCTTGTGCTTCTGCAGAAGGGCACGCAGCAGGCACTGTCGGAAAAGTCTGAGCGATATACGCGCAAACAGTTTTTGCGCGACCTTGCCATCTCGCTTGGCTACACGCTGCTCATTGTCGCGCTAATTAAGTTCGGTGTGCTCAAGCCGCTTCCGGAGCATCTGCCAAAACCGTGAGTTCAGCCGCTTGCCTCGCCATGGCACCTACGTCACCTTGGCTAAATGCAAGATACCGCCACCGTGGACTGCCCGTTCTGCGGCCAGTTCATGGAACTGGTGCTGGACACCAATCTCGCCACCCAACGTTTCGTAACGGACTGTGAAGTTTGCTGCCGCCCGTTCGAGGTTACTGCCGAGTGCGAAGGTGGCGACGTGCTTTCCGTAAGCGTGATGGGAAATTAAACCATTAAGGTTCGCCCGGGTAACCGGCGGCGGGTGTATTTCTTTGCCTGCCCAACGGCCCGGCGGCACTATTCGCGCCGTCGCCATGCCGTATCTCACGTTCAGCCGCATCAGCAAACGCTTCCCTGGCGTGCTGGCGTTGGACGATGTGAGCTTCACTGTCGAGCGCGGCGAATGCCACGCACTGATGGGCGAGAATGGCGCAGGCAAGAGCACGCTTGGTAAGATCCTCGCGGGCGTCCACCAAGCTGATGGTGGTGAGTTGCGGCTGGACGGCGAGATCATCCAACCGACCGACCCACTGCGCGCGCGGGAGCTGGGCATCGCAATGGTGCATCAAGAGTTGGCTTTTTGCCCAAATTTGACGATTGCGGAAAACCTCTGCCTCGGTGAGCTACCCCGGCGCTTTGGCGTTCTCAGCCGTGCCCGCATGCGCGAGCAAGCGCGCGCGATGCTCAAAGAGATCGAAAGCGAGCTGGACGTGACTTTGCCCATCAGCCGCCTCAGCACCGCGCAAGAGCAGGTTGTGCAGATCGCCGGTGCGGTCGGCACCGGCGCGCGCATCATCGTAATGGACGAGCCAACCAGTTCGCTTTCGGTGGCCGAGACAGAGCACTTGTTTCACCTTCTCGCGCACCTCAAGCAACGCGGCATCACAGTCATCTACGTGTCTCACCGCATGGAGGAGATCTTCAAGCTGTGCGATGCCGTTACCGTCCTGCGCGACGGTAAGCACGTCGCCACCGAACGCATCCAAAAAACCAATCATGACCGCGTCGTACATCAGATGGTCGGCCGGGAAGTGGAGTTCAAGACGCCGGACCACGTGACGCTCGAGTTGGGCGACGAGGTGCTCCGCGTCCAGAATTTTTCCTCTCCCGGCAAGTTCCGCGATATCAACTTCACCATCCGCAGCGGCGAGGTCGTCGGGCTGGCCGGGCTAGTCGGAGCCGGCCGCACTGAGATCGCCCAGGCCATTTTCGGTCTCGATCCGCGCGCACAAGGTGAAGTCAGCGTGAGCGGCCAACCCGTGAAACTCGGCTCCGTCCCACACATGATGGCGGCGGGCGTGGGCATGTTGCCCGAGGATCGTAAGCGCCAAGGCCTGGTGCTCTCCATGAATTGCCGCGAGAACGCGTCCCTCGCCGCCCTCGAGCGTATGGCTTGGCTCGGTAACTTTATTAAGCGGGGTGACGAGCGGGCCGTCACGCAAACCTTCCTCACTCGCCTCCAAACCCGCATGGCGAATAGCGAATCACCCGTAGCCAATCTCAGCGGCGGCAATCAGCAGAAAGTAGCTTTGGCCAAGTGGCTCGCGCGTGACTGCTCTGTGCTCGTCGTGGACGAACCAACGCGCGGTGTGGATGTGGGCGCGAAGGCCGAAATCCACAAGATTCTCGACGAACTGGCCTGCGCAAAAATGGGCATGTTGGTCATCTCCTCAGAATTACCAGAGCTGATCAACCTCTGCCGCCGCATTCTCGTCGTGCGCGAGGGGCGCATTGTCGGCGAGTTGGAGCGAAACAACTTCTCCCAAACCGTCTTGCTGCGCTTAATGGCCGGCGTGGATGCTGAATCACTTTAGGAATCGCGCCCCTTTTGAGCCCCAAGAGCTTTTCTTGTGGAGCGAAACGCCTGCCTTGCCCCAAACTACCCCCCGTGGAAGTCATCATTCAATCCACTCCCGCCGCCGCCGCCGAGCTACTCGTGCGGCTCATTGCCCACGACCTGCGCGCCAACCCGCAACTCGTGCTCGGCCTTGCCACCGGTCGCACGATGGAGCGCGTCTATGACCGGCTTGCGCAGATGCATCGCGAGTGCGGTCTGAGCTTCGCGGGTGCACGCACGTTCAATCTTGACGAATACGTCGGTCTGCCCGCTACCGACCCGCACTCCTACCACCGCTACATGCAAGAGCATTTATTCCGGCATGTAAACGTAGACTTGCGCAACACTCATCTTCCACAAGGCGACGCTTCCGACCTCGCCGCCGAGTGCCACCGCTACGAAAACCTCATCCGGAAGTGCGGCGGCATTGACCTCCAGCTCCTCGGCATTGGGCAGACGGGACATATCGGCTTCAACGAACCGCTCTCGGCATTACACTCGCGCACGCGGGTGAAGGCGCTTTCGCCCGTGACAATCGCGCAAAACTCGTCGCTTTTTGCCGACCCGAGCAAAATGCCCCGGCGCGCCATCACCATGGGCGTAGGCACCATCCTCGAAGCCCGGCGCGTCCTGCTCCTTGCCACGGGCGCGGGCAAAGCCGAAATCGTCGCCAAAGCCGTCGAAGGCCCCATCACTTCAATGATCTCCGCCTCTGCGCTTCAGATGCATGCGCACTGTACCGTCATCGTGGACGAAGCTGCCGCTGCGAAGCTGCAAGGCCAAGACTATTACCGTTGGATTTTTGCGAACGAGCCAGAATGGGAGCCCTATCGCAGCGCCTCGTAACCGTGAACTGCAATGCCCTTGCCGGGAAAGATCTGGCAACACTATGTCACTTTGGGCGGCGCCCATTTGCCCGGGAAATTCGTAAGACTGGCAAAGTCGAAACCTGCCCGAAATTTCCGGTTACGGTAACCCGCCACCGCAAACCGGGACCGAGATACTTTGAAGGAATTCCCGCGTGCCAAGGCGCGCCAGCTAACTTGGGCCCGCGCGCCGTTCGCCCGTGAACACCCGGCTTGCCCTGCTCCAACTTTATCGCCTCAGCGTGCTGCTCGCTGCAGCCTGGCTGATACGCGCGCACCACGCCCGCCTGCGCGCCGAGGGCGACCGCCCCGTGAGCGTGGATGAGGTGCGCGGCTGGTTCACCAACGCCCACGCGCTCCGGCTGGATGTCGCGCAACGCGGCGGCTTCTTCGTTGAGGATGACGCTGGTCGCGCCCTTGGTTACGTGGTTCGCACCCTGCCCTACGCGGACAAGATCATCGGTTACTGCGGCGTCTCAGACACGCTGGTCGCCCTTGACCCCGGCCTGCGCGTGCTTGGCTTTACCATCCGCTGGAGCGAGGACACTAAGACCCACGTGGGCGACGTGCTGACTGACCGGCATTTCAAGAAGACGTGGAACGGCAAGACCTGGGAAGAGGTCGCCGCGATGGACTTGAAGCAAGCTGGCGTGGAGGGCGTCTCCGGCGCGACCATGACCAGTCTCGCCGTGGCTGAGGGCGTGGTGCACCGCTTTCGCGCGGCCCAAGGCGAGCTGCGGCCACCACCCGTCCGCTTAGGCACGCGCGACTTCGGCCTGCTGCTCGCGGTTGTGCTCGGCGGCTGGCTCACCTTCACGCGGCAGCCAGGCCGCGAACGTTGGCGGCGTTGGTTCCATTGGGCCGTGATCGCTTATCTCGGCTTCCTCAACGGCGATCTCCTCGCGCAGTCGCTTTTGGCGGGCTGGGCTAAGTCCGGCATCGCCTGGCGCATAGCCCCCGGCCTCGTATTATTAACGGCGGCGGCGCTCGTCGTGCCTTGGGTTACACGCCGTCCGATCTACTGTCAGCAGCTGTGTCCTCATGGTGCGCTGCAGGAAGCCCTCGCCCGCCACGCGCCAGGACACTGGCGCTGGCGCGTGCCCGTAGCGCTGGACCGTGCGCTGCGCTGGCTCCCCAGCGCCTTGCTGGCCTTTGTGCTCCTAGTAGTAATGCTACCATTGGATTTCGACCTCGCGGGACTGGAACCTTTCGACGCTTACGTGATCCGCTCCGCCGGCGCGGCGACGCTTTCGCTCGCCGTGGCGAGTCTGCTAATCGCGCCATTCGTCCCGAAGGCTTATTGCAAATACGGCTGTCCCACCGGCGCATTGCTAGAATTTGTGCGTGGCCGCGGCCTAAGCGATCGCTTCGCCGCGCGCGACGCGGCGGCCGCTGGGTTGCTGCTGCTGGCCTTCGTTTTGCAGCGCTATCACACCACCTGGCACGCTCTCCTGTTCGGCCCAGCGGCTTAAAGTTAAAAGTTAATCGAGCCGGCAATAAGCCGCCAGCCCCTGCAGCCCACCCTCGCGACCAAAGCCGCTTTCTTTGTAGCCCCCAAAGGGCGAGGTGGGATCGAACTTGTTATAGGTGTTCGCCCAAACGACGCCGGCACGCAGCTTGTTCACGAGCTTGAAAATCTTGCTGCCCTTGTCGGTCCACACGCCGGCACTCAGACCGTAGGGGGTGTTGTTTGCTCGCTCAATGGCTTCCTCCGGCGTGCGGAAGGTCATCACGCTCAGCACGGGGCCAAAGATTTCCTCCTGCGCCACGCGGTGACTCGCAGTCACGCCGGTGAGGAAGCTGGGCGGGAACCAGTAGCCTTTCGCCGGCAGAGCGCAGCGGGACTGGTGCAGGTCCGCGCCCTCGTCCACGCCGCTCTGGACCAGCTCGCGGATTTTGGCGAGCTGCGCGGCGGAGTTGATGGCGCCGATGTCGGTGTTTTTGTCGAGCGGGTTGCCGACGCGGAGGGTAGCGAGGCGGTCGCGGAGTTTTTGGATGACTGTGCGATAAATCCCTTCCTGCACGAAAAGCCGCGAGCCGGCGCAGCAGACGTGGCCCTGGTTGAAGTAGATGCCGTTGATGATGCCTTCGATGGCTTGGTCAATGGGCGCGTCCTCGAAGATGATGTTCGCGGCCTTGCCGCCGAGTTCGAGGGTGAGTTTCTTTTTCGAGCCGGCGCAAGCCTTGGCAATGAGCTTTCCCACCTCGGTGCTGCCAGTGAAAGCGATTTTGTCCACGCCGGGGTGGTTCACTAGGGCGCGACCAGTCTCGCCCGCGCCAGTGATGATATTCACGACGCCGTCGGGCAGGCCGGCCTCGGCGAAAATTTCCGCGAGGCGCAACGCGGTGAGGCTAGTGGTCTCGGCGGGCTTGAGGACGACGGTGTTGCCACAGGCGAGCGCAGGGGCAATTTTCCACGCGGCCATGAGGAGCGGGAAGTTCCACGGGATGATCTGGCCCGCGACGCCGAG
>VHDH01000043.1 GCA_016871445.1 Verrucomicrobiota bacterium
ACCGCCATGCTCGACCGACTCCGCAAATTGCTTGGCGACAAACCTGCCGAAGAACAAAAGGCCGCTTCCCCACCCGCTGCGACGGTCGGAAGCGGTGTTGAGGTCGCCCAAAAGCCATCCGCTCCAGACGAGAAAGCGCCGCAGAAACAGCTGACACGCTGGACTTCAAGGACGACGAGCACGCGTTGACGGTCTGGAACGGCCAATATCTATACCAGTGGCATGCGCGCTCCAACGTCTCGCCGCTCGACGCCAAGCGTGAGCCGGTGGGCTACTTTCAATTTCACCAAGGCCGGTGGTATCTCACCAATCAAAGCAACGCGGACATGCTGCTAGTGGATGCGCCCGACTATCTCCGCCACGGGCACCACGTGGAAATTACCCCCGGCCTGCGCCTGCTGCTTTCGGTGGAGGAAGGGGGTAGGCTAGCAGTATTTGATTTCTTAGGGAGGTAGGAAGCGGAGCGCCGTAGACTCAGCGCACCACGAAGACGCGATGGCGCTTGAACACGCCGCGCAGCGATCGAGAGAGGTCGTCTTGCAACGCCTGCAACTCGCGATACACGGCGACGTTCTTTGCGTCCGGCTCGGCGGTCTCGGCCCGGTTCAATGTGACGAACTGGTCGGTAATGTTGGCGATGCTAGCCCGCTCGCCTTTCTGCAACCGCCAGCACCAGAGCGCCTGCAAAGCTGCACCGTAGGCCGCGCCTTCGCTGACCTTGAGCGTGACGACCTCGGCGTTAAATACCTCGGCCATGATTTGCCGCCAGAGCTTTGACTTCGCGCCGCCGCCGGTGGCGCGAATCTGCTTCGCCTTCACGCCCAGCTCGGCGAGGCGGCGCAGGCCGTAGTTCATGCCGAGCGTGACCCCCTCGAACGCCGCCCGACAGTAGTGGCTCGCCGTGAATGTGCCGGGGTGGATGCCAATCATCGTGCCGCAGCCGTCGGGGACGTTAGGCGTGCGCTCGCCTTCAAGATAAGGCAGCAGCAACAAGCCGCGCGCGCCAGCGGGCACCTTCGCGGCCTTCGCCTCGAACTGCTCGTGAGTGTAACCGAAATCCTTCCGCATCATTTCCGTCGCGACGGTGACGTTCATCGTGCAAAGCAACGGGAGCCAATGGTTCGTGCTGTCGCAGAACGCAGCGATTTCGCCGGCCGGATCCACGACGGGCTGGTCCGCGCAGGCATAGATGGTGCCGCTGGTGCCGAAGCTCGCGGTGACGATGCCGGCGCGCGTATTGCCGGTGCCGATGGCCCCCATCATGTTGTCGCCGCCGCCCGCACTGACGAGCACGCCGGGGTTCAAGCCAAGTTCCCGGGCGGTCGCGGCGGAGAGCCGGCCAGCCGGCTGGTCGCTGGAGATCAGGCGCGGGAGCTTCGCAGCGAGTTCGCCGCCTACGGCCTTAAGCACGGCGTCGGACCACTTGCGCTTGCGCACGTCGAGGAGGGCGGTGCCGCTGGCGTCGCCGTATTCCATGACGGCCTGGCCGGTGAGCCAGAAGTTCAGGTAGTCGTGCGGAAGCAGGACGGTGGCAAGCCGCGCAAAGTTTTTCGGCTCGTGCTTCTTGAGCCAGAGAATTTTAGGGACAGTGAAACCAGGGAGAATGGCGTTGCCCACAGCCTTGCTCGTGCCCTTGAGGCCGCCCAACTTCGCGGTGAGTTCCTCGCACTCGGCGATGGTGGTGGTGTCACACCAGAGCTTGGCGGGGCGGATGACTTCACCGGCCTTATCGAGCGGCACGAAGCCGTGCTGCTGACCGCTGACGCCAATGGCAACGACCTCGGCGGCGCGGGCCTTCGCTTGCTTCAGCGCCCCCTTGATAGCGGTGGCAGTCGCGGCGCGCCAAGTGTGCGGGTGTTGCTCTTTTGCCCCGGGTGGGAGGTGGTGGATCAGGTCATAGACGGCTGATGCGCTGCCAAACACCTTGCCGGACTTGGCCTCCACGACTAGGGCCTTGGTGGACTGAGTGCCGGAATCAATGCCAAGGAGGAGGGTTCGCATAAGTCGGTTGTTTTGGGCGTGAGAATGCCGGACGGCGGCGGGCGTCGCAAGTCTGGGCCAGATGCATTCTCCTTCTTCCCAGCGGGCGGGATCTCATGGTAGCGTGCCGATATGGACCTGACCGTGGACATGTTCAAGGCCGAGATTGGCGAAGCGTTGCGCTCGTTTGACAAGTATGTGGTGTGCATTGCCAAAACGCCTGAGGAATGCGAGGGCGCGCTCCAGCGGCTCGTGGATAAAGCCATCAAGGCCTACCAGCAGCGCGCGCCCGGCCTGCGCCACGGCATCGCGCTCGACAACCAGTTGACCATCATCCTCAGCCAACCGCCGGAGGATTCCACCCTGGAGAAGCCGCTTTGCGGCATCTACTTCAATCTCTCCTCGCCCTACCACAAGAAGCGATCAGTTCCCCAACCAGCAAAGGTTGGGAAGTAAGATTCTCAAGAGGGACGCGATTTAGCCGGTCTGCTTCGGTTGCTCGTTGACTCGATCATCCTCGGTCACACCGCATGTAAAGGGAGTAAAAAACAAAACCCCGGCTCGAAGGCCGGGGCTTTTGCGAGTTCTGGTTCGACGCCGCATCAGATGATGCCGGCGAGTTCCTGCAGCACGCGCCAATTATCGAGGCGGTCCTGCTTGGCTTCAAGGAGGAGCGGTGAAGGATTGCCGTCCTTGTCGAAGTGCTTCGCAAAGCGGCCCTCGGTGCGGGCGAACATGACGAAATCAAACAGATCACCGGTCTTTGGATCCTTATACCAATCCTCCTTGGGCGCAGGGTTACCCTGGAGGCTTAGCCGCTCGGCGAGTTTTGTGCCTTTGCGCGGATCGTAAATAAGCACCGGGAAGGTGCGGGTGTCCACAGCGAGCTTGGACTGGTTCATGGCAAGATTATCGCCGACGCCATGCTCGGGCTGGCAGGTGGTATAAACGGAGACGACCGCCGGGCCATCGAAATCGTTGGCAGCCATGATGGATTTGTAGAAGTGGTTCGACATGGCGCAAGAGGTCTGCGCAACGAACGTATTTGGGTGCATCATCGCAATCTGCGCGATTTCCTTACGCCGCTCAGTCTTGCCCTGAAGCACCTTGCCGTGGACGGAGAACTTGGTGTTCTGCGCCTTAAAGGTGGCCGTTGAGGATTGGCCACCGGTATTCGAGTAAACCTGTGTGTCAAGAATTAGCACCTTGATGTTCATGCCCGAGGCGAGCATGCGGGAGAGAGACTGGAAACCAATGTCGAGCATCGCGCCGTCGCCACCGACGACCCAGAGCTTCTTGTCATGCCAACCCATCTGATCCCAGCGGGCGCGCACGCCCATCGCGTCGGCCGGACCGTTCTCAAAGAGCGAGTTGGTCCAAGGGACGAGGTAGGGGTTATAGGGATAAGTGGAGGCATAAACGGTCGAACAACCGGTGGAGTTGACGATGCCGACGCTTTCTTTGCCATACTGGAAGCCCGTCGCCGCGAGCATCATGCGGAGCGCAGTGCCTTCGCCGCAGCCCATGCAAGACCCGGCCCCACCAACGTAAAGTAAGCTACGCTCGGCAAGCATCATATCGCTGAGGAGCTTTTCGTTGATGTAGTCCTTTGGCGTCTCGGGGAGCCGAGTGTAAAAGTTGAAGTCACGCTGGAAGGTCTTTAGCGTGGGCGTATCCTTCATCAGCATGGACAGCGCGCCGTGATTGCCGCAGGCGTCCACACACTCGGCGCAGCCCTTGCACTTGGTGGGATCAATGAAGATGCCGAAGTAGGCAGGCTCCTTGCCCTTCTTTTCATAAGTAGTCCAAAACTTGGTGGTCTTGGCGAATTGCTGCGCCAAGTGCTCGCGCTCAACGGGATCAGCAATGGCAGCCAACTCCGCATCAAGCTTTGCCTTGGGCACGGCCTTGCCGAGGATCGCCGTATCCGGGCACTCGGTGACGCAGTCCATGCAAGCGACGCAGTTGGCGCTATTGAGCAAAGGAATCTCAGGTGCGATGTAGCTGAAATCGCGGAGGATGCCGGTGCCGGCAGGGATGAGCGAGCGCAGGGTGCTGTGGTCAGCGGGCAGTTCCAACTCGGCGGTGCCATCGTTATAGGCCCCGACGATGCGCTCGTTAAAGTCCTGCACGTCGAGCACATCCTTGGTGATGGGACGCTTGTTGGAGCGGTCAATAACGGGGGCGGGAACGGAGCTAGCTGCGTTTTCGGTAGGTTGAATCATGAGCTAAATTTCAGGTTGTCCTGAGTTGGTTTAAGAGTCAGTGGTTGTCCGCTGACAAAAATTAATTACTTGGCCGTGACGAGTTCGCCAGCGGCGACTTTTGCCGCACCAAGGATGACTTCGGCAGGCACTTCCTTTACATCGGTCAGGCCGTGTTTCACACAAACTAGGTTTTCCTGGACGACTTTTTCGCCGCGTTTGCCAAAATACTTACGGATGTATTTCTCGACGGACGCGAGCACCTGCTCGTCTCCCATGCCTGAACGCGCTGCGAAAGGAGTGACTTTGATGAAAATACCCACGAGACAGACGCCCTGCATGCGCTGCTGAAGGTCGGGATCAGTGGCGACGCTGCGAGCGATTTTCACCGTGTCGAGGAAGAAGACACGCAGCTTTTTATTACGGATGATCTTCTGACCGTAGGCGGGGATCGCACTCCATACGTCCTGCGGGTCGAGCTTGTCGCTCTGGATGAACACACTACCGCCCTGCGCGATACCCGCGAGCGGGTTACCAAGGTTGAACGCATTTACGTCGTTAAGCGGGATGAACTCGACGTGTTCCAATTCGCTGTGCGTGCGGATGTGTGCGTCGGCAACCGTAAGGTAATAAGTCGTAGGTAGCCCCTTCTTCTCCGAGCCGTATTTTGGGTAAGCCTGAACATGAAGGTTAAACAACTCGCCAACGAAAGAGGCGATGAGTTTGTTGGTTGTGACCGAGCCAAAGCCACCGACCGAGTGGCCGCGCATCGAAAACGCACCGCTCGGCCGCAAATCCGGGTCTTCCGCCCCCGGCAACTCCAGCTTGTGCTTCACACCCACGCAGGAGAACTCCACTGGCTGGGCCGACATCATGTTCTTTAGAATTGAGCTAAAGTGACACCCGCGGATATCCCGCGACCCAAGACCTGCAACGCACGCATAAATCTTTGGAATGCGCGTGATAGCAGGATACTTAAACTCACCAAACGAACCGTAACTCAAACCGGTGAGAGCCTCGGCGAAGGCAGCGCGAATACCCTGTACGAGCGGGTTGGACTGAGCGAGCGGGTTGTCCATGCGCTCAGCGACGGTGACGGCCTTTACGTTCTTGAGCGCCGCAACCAGTTGCGTGGCCGGGAACGGGGCAAAACAGGTGACATGGATGCCGCCAACTTTTGCCCCTGTGGTGGCGCGGATATAATCTATCGCGGCTTCAGCGGTCTCCATCATGCCACCCATGCCAACAACCGCATACTCGGCATCCTCCATGCGGTAGCAGTCAATCAAGTTATAGCGCCGGCCAGTGTTCGCGTGAAAGGTGTCCATTGCCTCCTGCACGGCGGCGGGCACCAAGTCATACACGTTACGCTGGGCGATCTTGCCCTTCATGTAGGAGTCTTGGTTCTGCACTACGCCGGACATGATGGGAAAATTCGGATCCATCATGTTCCGCAACTTGAGCGTGGGGTCGCCGATGTACTCCTTCATGAACTCCAACTCGGGGAGCTTCACGTTCTCGATGGTGTGCGTGGTCAGGAAACCATCTTGCACGTTCATAAACGGCGTCTCACTGGCCTCTGCCGCGCGGCGGGCGATGAGCGCAAGGTCACCTGCCTCCTGCGCGTTGCGGCCAAACAGGATGCCCCAGCCACAGTCCGCGCAGCTCATCACGTCGTCATGTCCGGCATGTACGTTGAGCGAGTGGCTGGTGAGCGCACGTGCGCCGATGTTGAAGACCGCCGGGAGGCGCTTGCCGGAGATGGTGTATAGCACCTCCTTCATTAACACTAACCCTTGGCCGGAGGTAAAATTCGTGACGCGCCCACCCGCGAGCGCATAACCCTCGCAAGTAGAGGCTGCTGAGTGCTCCGACTCCGGCTGCACAAACGTAAGCACATCGCCCCAGAGGTTTTTCTTACCATTGGAGACCTCGGTTTGATACCCGGTTCCCATCGTGGTCGAAGAGGTGATCGGGTAAGCGCAGGCGCCATTGGTGATGTTGGTCTCCACCCACACAACGCAGCCCGCTCCGTCCGACGTGGTCGGAATCCCCGGGTAGGGGAACTTTTTTTCGTCGCTCATATCAGTGCTGGATCGTTTGTCGCGTAGCGGAGAATTTTACCGCGTCGGACACTGAGAAGGTGGATTTCGGTTCGGGGTGGTGCAAGTCAAAACTCTGTGGGCTTAACTGTAGTGTGCATTAGCCGCGCTCTCGCAAACCGACCGGCAACGCGCCTCCGCTTGCGCTGGGCTCCGGCACAGCCTTAAGATGACGCACTTTTTGAACGAAGCTATTCCAACCCCGCATCTCTAACTCCATGAGCGTCCGCGTCCGCTTCGCCCCCAGTCCCACCGGTTACCTGCACATTGGCGGCGCACGCACGGCGCTGTTCAATTGGCTCTACGCCCGCCGCACCGGCGGCACCTTCGTGCTGCGCGTTGAGGACACCGACGCGGCGCGCAATTCACAGGCTGCCGTCGATGTAATCCTCGACGGCCTGCGTTGGCTGGGCTTGGACTGGGATGAAGGTCCGCTTACCGCCGAAGCCTCCAGCCCCAGCAAGGGCAACCGCGGGCCTTACTTTCAATCGCAGCGCAAAGAAACTTACGCCCGCCGCGTGGAGGTGCTTTTGTCTCGCGGCTTAGCTTACGAAAAAGACGGCGCAGTGCGCTTCAAGATGACCCGCGATCCCGTGCTCATTCGTGACCTCGTCGTGGGCGACGTAACCCGTGCGCTGACTGACCGTGAGGAAGTGGATCCGGACTTTGTCATCATGCGTTCAGACGGCTCGCCGGTGTTCCACTTCGTCAACGTCGTGGACGACCTCGAGATGGGAATCACGCACGTGATTCGCGGCGAGGATCACCTCAGTAACACCTCAAAACACGTCGCCCTCTTTCGCGCCTTTGGTACCGAGCCGCCCAAGTACGCGCATATTCCGCTCATTCTAAACGCTGACGGCTCCAAAATGTCCAAGCGCGATACCGGCGCGGCGCTCACTTATTACATGGAGAATGGCTACGCGCCCGAGGCAGTGTTGAATTACCTTTGCCTTCTCGGCTGGTCGCCCAAAGACGGTCGCGAGGTCATCCCGTTGAAGGAACTCATCGCCGATTTCGACCTCCCACAGATTCTCCGGCACAACGCGCGCTTCGACCACGAAAAGCTCAAGTGGATGAACGGCGAATATCTGCGGGCCATGACCCCGGATCGCTTCTACGAAATGTCCACCCAAACCCTCGCGCGCGCCGGAATGGATACGAACCGCTTTCCGGCCGCCTACGTGAAGGCTGCACTCGACACCTGCATGGGCAAGCTACGTATTTTCAGCGAACTGCCAGGCTATGGCGGCTTCTATTTTACCGAACGGGTGGAATTAGATGCGGAAGCAAAGACCGCCGTGAGTGGCGAAGCCCATGCGCGCCTCGCTAAGCTACGCTCGGCCTTTGCTGAACTGGGGGACTTTACTGCCTCAGGGTTGGAATCCACGCTGAAAGACACGGCTAAAGCCGTTGGGGTGAAAAACGGCCTTATGGTGCATCCCGCGCGTTTTGCCTGCACGGGCCGGGGCAGCGGCCCCAGCCTTTACCACTTACTTGAAGTGCTTGGTCGCGAACGTGTGCTAGCGCGAATGGACGCGGCCCTTAAGGCATGAGGTTAAGCCGCTAGAAATCTAGCTGACCTAAACCACCACGCTGGCAAACCATTTGGTCGCGTTAGGAAAGTTTTGCGCCAAGGCTGTAAGTCACGCCGCAGGGGGAAAGATCCAGAGTGTTGGGCGCCCTACGTTGCAATGCACCGCGCGCCCGAGCGGTGTGAGAGTGGCTAACGAGTAATATAGGTTAGTGCGTGCGAGATTCCCGAGAGCGAAACTAGATCCCCGCTGATCGAGCGCTTGCAATCGCTGAGCTGCTGAAGGAATAGGGTAGAAAATGGCCTGAACGGCGGACCGGGCATCACCATCCTCCCCGACTAATTCCGGGAAGCGGGTAATCCAGCCGCGTGGGTCGTAGCCGGCGAGGGCGGCAGCTCGGTCGGCAGCAAACACAGCAAACCGACTCAAAATCGGCAAAACCAGTAATCCCAAAAACGCCCAGATGGTCATCCAACAAGCTTGCCCGAATAACGCTTCCACAACTGGCCGCTCAGCCAGCTTGAAAATTACATCCCCAACCACTCCCCCCATTAGATTCCAGCTGAGAACAAACAGCAAAGCCCGACCGGGCAGGCCGTTTTGCGCCTGCCACTCCCGGCGGAATAACTCCACCTCCAGTTCGCTTGGCGGCAGGTTAACCGACCAATTAGTGGGCATTAGAATGCAGGCACTTTTTCCCCAGCCTGTAATCCCACCGGTAAAAGCCGGATCGTGAGCATTAATCTTCAACAATCTAATTTTCCCATGGCGGCTTTCCCCCTCGACGGTGTTGCCTGCCACGGCTCGAAGCAACCAGCGGTGAGTGAGAGCCAGTCCCGCCGTCGCTACTAAAATGGCCAGCCCGAAGCCGCCGGTCAGACGGAGGCTGAAGACGTGGAGCAATACAATCCCCACCAAAATAAATGCATGAACAATTACCCCGCGCAGCCAACTTCGAAAAAATGCTCCTGCTCGGGGCGGGGCTAGCATCAGGACAGCTCCTCCGATGTAGTCGCAGACCGACTGCAGCAGCACGGCAGCCAAAATTATCCACCCGAGTTGACCTAGATCCAAGCTCCGGGGAACGACAAGCGACAACCAATAAAGACCTGAGCCGCCGGCTAGCACCCATGAACCGACATTCATGATGCCAAGCATCAATCGTCTTCGGGCGAGTTTCAATTGGCCGGGCGACATCTAGTGGGTTTCCATTTGAGCAATTACACGAAAGACAAACGAAAGTTGCGGTGACCGCGCCCCTTTGTCCAATTACGCTCTGTTGATGATCTCTCGCTGTGCGTCCGATTGGCTTTGGAGAAGGCCCTGATTCCAGCTTGCACCACAGATTTTGCAGGGCATTTTGACTTATGATATGCCCGTCGTCCCGAAGTGCTGCCCTACGACAGTTGGCTGCATTTGTGCCGCTGGCAGAGGACTACGCGCACGACCGTAATCATCAGCCTGCTGGCGCTGGCCCATACGCCGTCCACAATCTTAAAAAAAAGCTCCTTCTTGAGCCTCGCCGACGACGCTCAACACCCGTGCCCGAGGGTTCTCAAGTAGCAAAAGTGAAAACTTCCCAATTCTTCCCTGAGAGACTCACTACAAACGAGTCTCACTCTCAGAAGTACGTGGCGGCAAACACTATACTTTCACTTTTCAATTCCTTGCCTCATCACTAGCTTGCTTACGAAATGTCGATGAAAACTCAATTGGCCCTCGTTTTTGCCGTGTCACTAGCGGCTGTTCCAGCCGTCTCTGCAGCCGTAGATTTCGTGAAGGAAATTCAGCCTATCCTCGAAGTGCATTGTATTAAATGCCACGGCGAGGACCAAAAGAAAGGCGGGCTGCGGCTGCACACGCTGGCCGACGCCCTCAAAGGTGGCGACAGCGGCCCAGCGTTCGTAGCCGGCAAGTCAAAAGACAGTCCGCTTTATACCACCACAACGCTCAAGCCAGACGACGAGGCCTTCATGCCCCCGCAAAAGGAGGGCCCGCTGCCCAAGGAACAACAAGCCAAGCTACGCCAATGGATTGACGAGGGCGCGAAGTGGCCAGCCAGTGCGAAGCTCGGCGTGACGAAAAAAATCAACTTTGTTAAGGACATCCAACCCATCTTCGAGTTCAACTGCGTGGCCTGCCACCGCGAGGGCTACGCGAAAGGAGGCCTCCGCATGGACACGCGCGAGCTGACCTTCAAGGGCGGCGACAGCGGCGTGGGCGTGGTGCCATTTCTGGCCGAGAAAAGCCCGGTTTACACCAGCACCACCTTGTCCATCGATGACGAGGCGGTGATGCCACCCAAGGCAAAGGACCGGCTTACGAAGGACGAGATTGAGTTCATAAAGCTTTGGATCAACCAAGGTGCGGTCTGGCCGGACGGCTTAGTGCTCCAGCAAAAAAAGAAAGAAGCTCTAAGCGCCAACGAGAACGAAGTGGTCGCGGACATTTACAAATTCATCCTAGCAACGCACAAAGAAAAGCCTGTCGGCGAGATGCGGGGCTACACAAATACCATCGTGGGCACCGAGGTCAGCTACGCGCTGGCGCCGATCCCCGCCGGAGAGTTTATCATGGGTAGTTCCATGGGGGAAAAAGGTCGCGACTCCAACGAGGGCCCGCAACGAGTTGTTAAGATTTCGCCTTTCTGGATGGGCACGCACGAAGTCACTTGGAACGAATTCGAGCTGTTCATGTATGTTGATGAGGAAAAGAAATTCAAAGACCGCATCAAGACCGACGCGGCGATTGACAAGATTTCCGAGGGCGTCGCGCGGCCAACCAAACCCTACGTAGAGATGTCCTTTGGCATGGGCAAGGACGGCTACCCGGCCATCAGCATGACGCAGCACGCGGCGAACAAGTATTGCCAGTGGCTCTCCGCTAAGACCGGGCATTTCTACCGCCTGCCAACCGAAGCCGAGTGGGAATACGCTGCGCGCGCCGGCACCACCACGGCTTACTCTTGGGGCGACGATCCGGCCGAGGCGAAGCAATACGCTTGGTTCGAGGCCAACAGCGATTTCAAGTATCAGAAAGTCGGCCGGAAGAAACCTAACCCTTGGGGCCTCTATGATATTCATGGCAACGTGGCCGAGTGGTGTATCGACCAATACGAGCCGAACTACGAGAAAGTTAAATCCCTTTTACAGGATCCATGGCTCAAGCAGGCCACGCCATATCCACAAGTGGCGCGCGGCGGGTCCTGGGACGACGGCCTAGCCAAGCTACGCAGTGCAGCGCGGCGCGGCTCAGATAAGTCGTGGAAACAACAAGATCCTCAGCTTCCTAAAAGCATTTGGTATCTTACTGATGCACAGTTCTTGGGTTTTCGCATTGTGCGTCCACTCAAGGTGCCGAGCTTGGACGAAGTGTTTCGCTACTGGAACAGCGGGCAGGAAAAGGAGTGAGGCTGAAGGAGAGGCTATTGGTGAGCCGAACTCTTGGTGAGGCTCAGTTGCCAGTGTCTTATATGAAGTCTGGCTTACGAATTAAGCACGCTAAGCCTTAGCCCCAAGGAGCGGTAAAGCGGCTTTAATCCCTGCGAATGGCCGTCCACGTTTTGCCGTCCGCGCGAATAACACCACGATACATGCCCTCGGAATTAAAAGGCATGGCCACGTTGCCCTGAGCGTCCACAGCAATGACGCCACCACGGCCGCCGGCCTCCTTTAGCTTGCGCATTACGACTTCATCCGCCGCGTTGGCAAGCGTGACGCCCTGATACTTCATCTTCGCAGCGATGTCGTAGCAAACGACGCCCCGAATAAAAAACTCGCCGTGGCCGGTGCCAGAAACAGCGCAGGTGAGGTTGTCCGCATACGTGCCCGCGCCGATAATGGGCGAGTCTCCCACACGGCCAAAGCGCTTGTTGACCATGCCCCCAGTCGAGGTGCCGGCAGCGAGATTGCCGTGCTTATCCAGTGCCACCGCGCCGACGGTGCCGATGTTTTCGAGATTATTAAATTGTACCTTCTTCTCGCCTGCCTTGTGAGTCTTTTCCTTCTCCAGCCGCTGGATGCGCTGCAACTGAAGCCGCCGTTGCTCAGTGATGAAGTATTCCGGCGGCATGAATTGAAGATCGTGCTCCTTGGCAAGCCGCTCCGCGCCCTCGCCGGCCAACAAAACGTGCGGGGTTCGGTCCATCACGAGGCGCGCCAGTTCGATGGGGTTTTTGACGCGCTTCACATCCGCACAAGCGCCAGCCTTGTGCGTCGCGCCGTCCATAATGGACGCATCCATACCCACGGTGCCGTCGGCGGTGAGCACGGAGCCTTTGCCCGCGTTAAAGAGCGGTGAGTCCTCCAGAATCTTGATGGCGGCGATCACGGCGTCCGACGACTTGCCGCCGCGCGCGAGCACGGAATGCCCGGCGAGCAACGCCGCGTCCAGCGTCGCCCGCGCGGCCTTCTCCTTCTCCGGCGTGAGGTCTTCCTTGGGAATCACCCCCGCGCCGCCGTGGATGACGAGGACGAAGTTCTTGGCAGACTGGGAGCGGGAGGCGGTGGGCATGAGGAGAATCGTGGCCAGGACGGCGGCTATTACGGCCCGACGTAAGGAAATCCCAAGTCCCAAGCCCACGTCGTTCATTTTTTCCTCTTCCCCGGCTTGAACAGCTCCAACTGCGGCTCGCGGAAGAAGTCGTAGTTCTTGAGGATGCGGATGACTTGCAGCAGGTCGGACTTCTGGTAGTTGCGGTTCACTTCTATTTGCTCAATAAGGTCGCCAAGCATGGTGCGGAACGGCAACACGGCATCAATGCCCTTGGCGCGCAGCAGCTCGATGCTCTGCGCGCGCGCCTCCTCGCCGCTCGGCAGCGCGGGCACGACCAGCATCTTGGTGAGCGGGCCGTCGCCGCCAAAGGACTTCGCCGCCTGCTCGAACGCGGCCGGCTCAACGAAGCGGAAAATCTCCGGGGCGTTGGCCAGCACTGCCGGACTGAACGTTTCGGTATGCCAGCCCTTCACCACAACCACCGCCCGCGCGACGCCCGCGAGGTCCGCCGAGCCGAGCACAAAAGGCAGGGACGCGCCGGGCGCGTATCGCGGGTTTAACGCGTAAAAATCGATCTCATCGTCCTCGCGGCGCGACGGCGCAACATACTTGCGCTGCTGTCGGACGAAGAAGCCGTGCAATTCGAGGTACTCGCGGACAATGGTTTCAGAAACGGCGGACATGAATCAGGATTAGCGGTTAGCGATTTGCGATTTGTGACTATGAAGCGCGTCGAGGGCGCGATGCACCGCGGCGATTGGCACGCTGCAGCCCCATGTGACCTTGCCGATGCGCTCAGCCAGCACGAACCTGATTTCGCCACCGCTGACTTTCTTGTCGAGCGTCATAGCCGCGAGGAGTTTGGCGCGCCGGGCCGAAGTCAACGCAATGCTCACGGGTAGGCCAGCCGTGACAAACAAAGCGCGAATGCGCTCCACGTCCTTCGCGGGCAAACCGTGCCATGCTGCGGAGAGATGCGCCGCCGCGACTTGCCCGATTGAGATGGCCTCACCGTGGAGGTAACGCCCGTATGACGTGATCGCCTCAATTGCGTGGCCGATCGTGTGGCCAAAATTTAAAATCGCCCGTAGTCCGCTCTCCGTCTCGTCCTGTGAAACGACGTGAGCCTTGATTTCGCATGAGCGCGCAACGATGTGAGCCAGCGCAACAGAGTCGCGGCGGAGAATCTGGGCCATGTCACGCTCTAGCCGCGCGAAGAGGTGCGCATCGTAAATGATCCCGTATTTGATGACCTCAGCCAATCCTGCACGGAACTCGCGTTCGGGTAGGGTACGAAACGTGTCGAGGTCGCACAGCACGCGTCGCGGCTGGTGGAACGCGCCAACGAGATTCTTGCCCGCCGCGAGGTTCACGCCCGTCTTGCCACCAACGGAGCTGTCTACTTGCGCGAGCAGTGTGGTCGGCACTTGCACGAATGGGATGCCGCGCAAATAGCTCGCCGCCACGAAGCCAGTGAGATCACCCACCACGCCGCCACCCAACGCGACCATGAATGATTTGCGCTCAAGCCGGTGCGCGGCGAGTTGGTCAAAGCAGGCCTCCACCTGCTTTAGCCGCTTTGCCGTCTCGCCAGCGGGAACGGTGACCAGCACGGCGTCAAAGCCTGCACGTTTGAGACTGGCGAGCGCGGGCTTGGCATAACGCGGCGCGAGGTTGGTGTCCGTCACGACCGCGCACTTCTGTCCAAGCTTGAGCGCTGCACAGTTCGCACCGAGGCTGGCGAGCAAGCCGGAACCGATCTTAATATCGTAGCTGCGTGTCCCGAGGGATACCTTCACGGAGCGCATGTTGGATAGAGCCTACGGATCGGACACGTGCCTGTCACCGCCATTGTCATCAGTATCGCCAAAGAAACTTGGCTGGGAGGCACGCAAACACCGGGCTACTAGGACATCGCCCCCAATGCGGAAGTGTATAAGGCGCGGGGCGCGCCCTTTTTGGGCCGGCGGCTACCTGGACGGACGAACGGCCGAGCGGGTGCACAGACCTGAAGGCCAAAAGCCGAATTGACTGACCGCCGCCCTCCGGTATCCTCCGCGTCTCTTTATGGCGAAATTGACCATTCGAAACCTCAACGTGCGTGGAAAACGCGTCTTTGTGCGCGTGGACTACAACGTCCCCATGGAGGAAACGGACGGTCAGATGGTTATCAACGACGCCACCCGCATCAAGGAGACGCTCCCCACACTAGACCTGCTTATCGCCGGCGGCGCGCGCATCATCCTCGCGGCTCATCTCGGCCGGCCTAAAGGCAAACGAGAGCCTGCGCTGTCATTGCGGCCCGTCGCAGCCAAGCTGGCGGACCTTATCAACCGACCCGTCGCATTTGTGGACGACTGCATTGGCGAGAAGGTCGAACAGACCGCAGGCTTGCTCAAGGAAGGCGACATACTCCTGCTGGAGAACACCCGTTACTATGACCAAGAAGAGGCAAACGACTCAGCGTTTGCCGCGCAGCTTGCGAAGGTCGCGGATAGCTACGTGAACGATGCTTTTGGCGCAGCGCACCGAGCGCACGCGAGCACCGAGGGCGTAGCGCGGGTGGTCGCGGGGCGCGGTGGCCAGTGCGCAGCCGGCCTGCTAATGGAACGTGAGCTAAAGTTCCTCGGCGACGAGTTGGAGAACCCGCCCCGACCATTTGTGGTCATCCTAGGCGGCGCGAAGGTTTCGGATAAAATACAAGTCATTGACCGGCTGCTGGAGAAGGCAGATGCGATCCTTATTGGCGGCGCGATGGCATACACATTCAAATTGGCGCAGGGCTACAAGGTCGGGAAATCACTAGTCGAGCCGGACAAGACGGATGTGGCTAAGGCCGCGTTAGACAAAGCCAAGGCGCGCGGCGTGAAATTTCTGCTCCCGACGGACAACACGATCGTCACGCCGATAAAGACCGAAAAACTCAACAAGAAGGGCAAGCCCATCATCGAATTCGATAAACCACGCACGAATGCCGAGGCAAACATTCCCGATGGCGAGGAGGGCGTGGATATTGGCCCAGCGACAGCGGCTGCTTTTAGTGAGGTCATCCTTGGGGCGAACACGATCTTATGGAACGGCCCAATGGGCATCTTCGAGGACAAGCGCTTCGCCGCTGGCACCAACGCCATCGCGAAAGCCGTGGTGGACGCCACCGCCAAAGGCGCGAAGAGCATCATTGGCGGCGGTGATAGCGTGAAGGCCTTGAATAAGGCCGGACTCGGCAATAAGGTGACCTTCATGAGCACCGGCGGCGGCGCCAGCTTGGAGTTCCTTGAAGGCAAGGAATTACCCGGCGTCGCAGCACTGACGAACAAGTAATCCAACGCTCAACCCGTAACTCCCAACACGCAACTTCTCCCGTGGACAAAGAACGTAAACTCATCATCGCCGGCAACTGGAAGATGAACAAGACCGTCGCCGAGGGGCTGGCCCTCCTCGACGGCCTCAAGCGCGAACTCGCGAGCGTGAAGGAAGTGGACATCGTCGTATGCCCGCCCTACACCGCGCTGGAGTCCGTCTCCAAGGCTATTGATGGTTCCAACCTTCGCCTTGGTGCACAAAATATGAGCGAACATAACTTCGGCGCGCACACGGGCGAAATTTGCGCCGGGATGCTCAAGGAATTCCTGGTTCGTTATGTCATTTTAGGCCACTCGGAGCGTCGGCAATACCAACTCGAGGGCGACCCGCTTATCGCAAAGAAGGCCGCTGCCGCACTCACCGCGTCGCTCAAGCCCATCGTTTGCGTCGGAGAAAAACTGGAGGACCGTGAGGCTGGCCGGACCGAGCAGATCGTTGAGACGCAGGTGCGCGGCAGTCTCGCCGGGTTGACCAAGGCGCACATGGAGGAAACCATCATTGCTTACGAGCCAGTCTGGGCCATCGGCACCGGCAAGACGGCGACGACGCAGCAAGCGCAGGAGGTTCACGCGTTCATCCGCGGTGTGCTTACCCAAATGTTCGACGAGGGCACCGCTCGACGCGTCCGCATCCAATACGGCGGCAGCGTGAAGCCGGGCAACGCACGCGAGTTGATGAGCCAACCGGACGTGGACGGGGCATTAGTGGGCGGCGCCTCACTTGCCGTGCGCGACTTTGCCGACATCGTAAAAAATTCCATTTAACCTGACTATTAACCGCTAAATTTTATGAGTTTCGTCGCTGGACTTTTGACCGCTGTCCTCGTGCTGGACAGCCTGTTCCTGATTCTCCTCATCCTCGTGCAGTTGCCAAAGAAGGAAGCTGGTGTCGGCCAGGCCTTCGGCGGCGGCGCGACCGACGCGCTGTTTGGCGCAGGCACTGGCAACGCGCTGACAAAGATGACCAAGTATGCGGCGACCATCTTTCTCGCCCTAAGCCTCGTGCTCTATGTAATGGGGAGTCAGGCTCGCAAGTCCAGCAGCGGCGTGCGCGAGCAGTTGAAGAAGGACGGCGCGGCTTCCGTGCTACCACCAGCCAAAACCACACCGCCGACTGCCTCACCCGTGCCGGCCATCGTGCCGCCGCCCGCCTCGATTTTAACGAACGTCGTGACGACGAACCTGCCGGTGGCAACCAACGCCGTCGCACCCAAAGTCACGATCAGCAGCAACACACCGCCGCCAGTGAAGAATGCACCCTCGACAAACGCGCCGGCAAAAAAATAGTTTCGGCAGCATGCCGTCTGCGAAATACGCCCTTGGAAAGCCCCCGAGGGCGTTTCGTTTTCCAGCTTCAACTCGCGCCTACAATCTGTTTGTTGCTGCTTCCAAATTCGGTAACTGGACCGGGATCAACATCAAGATCAGCGGCAAGGGCTGCGTCCTGAAGCCTCTTATCGTCCTGCTACTGGCATTGGGTTTGACCGGCTGTATCCGCTCTGAGCCGCCCGCTGATCTCACTATCATCAACGGCGCGGAGCCAGAGTCGCTCGACCCAGCCATCATCACCGGCCAACCGGACATGCGTGTGGTGAAATGCCTCTTCGAAGGCCTCACCCGGCTGGAAGGCACTAACGCCACGCCGGTTCCTGCGCTCGCCGATCGCTGGGACATCTCGCCCGACGGCAAGATTTACACCTTCCACCTCCGCAGCAACGCCGTGTGGTCCACCGGCCAACCCATCACGGCGGACGACGTGGTCTGGTCGTGGCGGCGCGCGCTCGATCCCGGCACGGCGGCGGATTACGCGGGCCAGCTCTACTTCATCAAGCATGCGGAGGAATACAACACAGGCCGGACCAATGCGGCGAACGGCAAGCCCTTCACAGCGGAAGATGTCGCCATCCGCGCGCTGAACCCGCGCACGGTGCGGGTGGAACTCATCGCCCCGACCGCATTCTTCCTCGACCTGGTCGCGTTCCCAACGATGGCCGTGGTGCCGCGCCACTGGGTTGAAAAGCACGGGGACCGCTGGTTGATGACGCCGCCCGTGCCAGTGAATGGGCCCTACCTGCTCGATCAATGGCGCGTGAACGACAAAATCCGAGTCCGCCGCAACCCCAGCCATTGGGACACGGCGAATGTCCGCAGTTCCGTGGTGGACTTCCTTCCGCTCGACTCGGCGAATACCGCGCTCAACCTCTACGAGACCGGCGCAGCCGACGTGATCTGGGACAAGAATCTCGTGCCTAACGAGCTGATGGACGCCCTGCGCAAGCGGCCAGACTGCCACTTCTTCGACTACTTGGGCACCTACTTCGTGCGCTTCAACGTCACCCGCAAGCCGTTTGACGACCCACGCGTCCGCAAAGCGCTCGCACTCGCCGTGGACAAGCGGCGCATTGTCGAGAACATCACGCGCAGCGGCGAGAAGGTCGCCTCACACTTCACGCCCAAGGGGATGGTCATTTACCAACCGCCGGAGGGGCTGGGCCGCGATCTGGAGCTAGCGCGGAAACTGCTGGCCGAAGCGGGCTTCCCCGGCGGCAAAGGTTTTCCGCCGTTTCAGTATCTCTTCAAGACCGGCAAAACCGACGAGCAGATCGCCGTCGAACTGCAGGCCATGTGGCAGAAGGAACTCGGCATCAAGATGGAACTGCGCCAGACCGAGTGGAAGGTGTATCTGGCCGCACAGTCCAAGCTGGAATACGACCTGAGTCGCAGCAGTTGGATCGGCGACTACAACGATCCGAACACATTCCTCGACATGTTCATGGCCAACAACGGCAACAATCGCACCGGCTGGAAGAACGACCGCTACGACGAGCTGATCCGCGAGGGCAACCGTCAGACCGACCCGAAAAAGCGCGAGGCCCTGCTCCAGCAGGCGGAGCTGATCCTCATCCGCGACGAGTTGCCCATCGCACCGCTGTATTTTTACTCGGGAGTAAACTTCTTTGATCCCCAGCGTATCGAGGGCATCCACTTCAACCTGCTGGATGAGCACCCGGTGCACATGATCCGCAGGAAGCCGGTGAAGTGAGCGGGGCACCGGTCAACGTCGCGGTCACTTCGCCTCGGGCTTAAGCACCGGTCGTGTCGCGTCGATGCCCAGCGCGAGCAAGCCGTGGGCAAAGAGCGCGCATGCGCAGACGACGAAGACGATGCGCTGGCCGGATTCGGGAGTGTCGCCCAGCGTGGCGAGCTTTGGGGCCAAGACCGACAGCGAGGCTGCGCCGAGATTCCCCCACATGTTGCCCCAGCCGAAAGCCGCGGCCGTCGCCCGCCCGCCGACGTCCTGCATGAAGGCCCAGATGGCGGGATTGCCCATGTCCACGGCAAACGACACGAGCGCGCAGCACGCGATGACGCCCCACGCGGAATCCATTTGGAGGCAGCCCAAGTAGGCGGAGCCCGCGAGCAGGCCCGAGGCGGACATTGGCAACACCCGCCCCCAACGCGGTCCCAGCCGACGCACGCTCCAGTCCGCCAGCACGCCACCGACGAGTTGGCCAAGCATCCCGCACGCGAGCGCAATCGTGACCATCCGCCCGCCGGCCACATCCTCGACGCCTTTTTGCTCCTTCAGGTAGAGCGGCAACCACGTCACGAGGAACACCCAACCGACATTGACGAGAAACTGACCGGCGGCGTTGAGCCAGAGGCTGCGGCTACGGCAGAACGCGCCGAGCATCGCAAACAATTCACCGGTGGGGACGGGCTTCTCCACCGGTGGCTGGCCGATGATCGCACGCTCGGCGTCGTTACAGTCGGGATGCTCCTCCGGGCGGTCGCGGACGACACGCCAGTAAAGCGCCGCGATAATGAGGCCGAGGGCGCAATCCACCCACAAGGGCCGCCGCCAATGCCCGAAATTGACCACCATCCACGCGGTGAGAAACGGCGCGAACGTGCCGCCGAGCCGGCCACCGAGCGACACCATCGAGCTCGCCCTCGCCCGCGAGGTCAGCGGCATCCACCGCCGAATGACCGCGCCGCTGGTTGGATACGCGCCAGCTTGAGCCGCGCCAAAAAGCAGCCGCACAATCATCAGCCCGGTGAAGCTGGACACCAGCCCAGTCAGGCCCGTAAGCACCGACCAAAGGACGATGTAAGCCGTGAGCATCTTGCGCGCCCCAAAGCGATCACTCGCCCAGCCAGCGGGGACTTGGAAGAGCGCGTAAGAGAGAAAGAACGCGCCCATCACGCGGCCTAGTTCATCTTTCGAGAGCGCGACATCCGCCTGAAACGACGCCGACTTCAAAATGTCCGCCATGCAGATGCGATCCAGGTAGAGGATGAACGCCATCAACATACTGACGGCGATGATGCGGTGGCGGACGTTGGAGTGGGTGGTGGTGGACATGAAAGGGGGCGGGGTGGCGGGCGAGTTTTAGGATTGGCTAGGAACTCGGACGAACCGCTGCGCTGATTGCATCAGCCCTCTCATGTAGCCGTACGCAAAGAGCCGTCCCAGCATCGTGTAACCCGGCTCGCCGTTCTCCTCGCCGATGAGTTGCGGAACGTGGTCGGGCCGCATCGGGCCGGTGAAGCCGGCTTCCCGATACGCTGCCATCGCAGCGGCCATGTCCGTGGGGCCGTTGTCATGGAAGGTCTCGACGAAGTGTTCCGGCCCCGTGCCACGCACGTCGCGGAAATGGACATAGCGGATGTGCGAGCTGAGCCGACGGATGGTGGCCGGAATGTCCACACCCATCGCAGCGAAGGTGCCTTGGCAGAAACAAATGCCGTTGTGCTTGCTGGGCACGAGCGCGACGAGCCGCTCGAAGTTCTCGACTGAGTTCATGATGCGCGCCTTGCCCTGGAACTCGGGCAGCGGCGGATCATCCGGGTGCATGGCAAGGAAGACGCCGCATTCCTCCGCGACGGGCACCAGCTCGCGCAGCAGCCGCTCCAAGTTCACCCACAGTTGCTCCGCCGAGATGCGGTCGGTCGCGATGGTACTGGCCGTGGCACTAAGGGACACGGCGCGTTCCGCCGCCGCGAGATCAAACTCCGTC
>VHDH01000044.1 GCA_016871445.1 Verrucomicrobiota bacterium
AATTGGTTGCGGGGCTAGGATTTGAACCTAGGACCTTCAGGTTATGAGCCTGACGAGCTACCGGGCTGCTCCACCCCGCGATAAGGTGGCCAGAAGATAGGGATTTGACCTGTCGCTGCAAGCCCTATTGTGGCTGTGCTTTTTGGGCGACGTAGGCTTCATTGCAGCTTTGAGCGGATCCTATCTGCCGCTAAAGCATGGGCGGAGGCTTTGCCGGCCACTTACCATAGCCAGCTGATCAAGCCAGCCGCCGCCTCACTTCTTCCGCAACGCGTGCGGGGGAAATTCCCGAGAGGCATGCCAACGGCTCGGCCCAATGGCACCGGCTTTTCATGCAGGGTGCACAGGGGAGCGAGTGCGTCAGCGCGAGGTGCGTTTGGCCATACGGGCCGGTTTGATTGGGCTGCGTAGGGCCAAAGAGGGAAACCACGGGCTTGCGCAGCGCGGCGGCTAAGTGCATCGGTCCGGTGTCATTGGTCACGAGCACCTCGCAGCGGCGCAGAATTTCAATGAGTTCCGGCAGCGTGGTGCAACCGGCCAAGTTTTCACAGCGTTCGGGCGCGGTAGCACGGACGGTCTCGGCGAGTTGCCAATCGTCGGCGCCGCCGAATAAAGCAAAGCGAATATCCGCGTCGTGCATGCCCAGTTGGCGGACGAGCTCGGCGAAATGTTTGGCGGGCCATCGCTTGTTTTCCCACCGCGCACCCGGGTTGAGGCCAATCCAGCGGAAGCGGTCGTGCGGCCACCTGAGTGCTATTTTTGTGGCAACGGCGGGCTGTGGCGGCAGCCAGTCAAAGCGGTCATGCACCGGAATATCAAGCGCGCGAGCTACCGTGAGGTACCAGTCCACTGCGTGCGGCCGGTCTTTGGGGCGCGGCACGGCGAGGTCGTAGGCGAGATGCGCACCTTCGCGTTCAAGTTCGAGGCCGATAGTGAACGCCCCGTTTGCGAGCCACGCGAAAGTTGCGCTGCGGGCGAGGCCTTGCAAGTCAATGACCCAGTCGTAGTGGGCAGCCCGCAGGGCGCAGATTTGGGCTAGGCCTTGTGGCCAGTAGGCGGGTGAGCGCCAGCTCTTACGCTGGAAGGGGATGAGTTGGGCAATGTCAGCGTCGCCTTCGAGCAGGGGAAGCAACTCAGCGGCGAGCCACCAGTGAACCTCAGCGGCGGGGCGGTGCAGCTTTAGTAGGCGCAAGAGCGGGAGCGCCTGTACCACATCGCCAAGCGAACTGGGTTTGAGGATGAGAACCTTCACCGCAACGCAGAGTAAATTCTAGCCACAAAGAGCCGCAAGAGATACGGAGAAAATTGGTGAGCGAGTGCCTCCGAAAAAGGAAACGCGCCCGGTGTGCGGGCGCGTCGGGCGGCGACTATTTATGTATTTTGTTTCCTATTGGCCTCACTTGCCCAGCGCGATGCGTTCCGCGAGGCGCTCCGGCAGGCCGGCAGCGCGGATTTTTGCCTGCGCGGTTGCGATGTCGTAGTCCAAACGGCGCAACTCGATGGTCTGCTCATCAATATCGTAGATGACGTAGGCTGCCTTGGGATTGCCGTCGCGGGGCTGGCCTACGCTGCCGACGTTGACGAAGTATTTTTTGCCCGCCTCAACCTTAAACTTGGAGTAAGTGCCGCCGCGTACCGTGACGTCGCGCACGAAGGCAACCGGCACGTGCGTGTGGCCGAAGAAGCATACGCTGGTGTTTTGGTAAGTGAAGCTGGCCGCCGCGGCTAGCTTATCAAACACGTAGCCCCAACGTTTAGGGCCATCGAGCGTCGCGTGAACGATGGTGAAATTGGCGACCAGCCGAATGTAGCGCAGCTCGCGCAGCCAGAGGATGTCCTCCTCGGCTAGCTGGGCGCGGGTCCAGTTGACGGCCTCGGCAGCATGCGGGTTGAAGCCCTCGAGCGCGGCGTCCACGGAGCAGTATTCGTCGTGGTTGCCCTTGACCACAGGCCAGCCCTTTGAACGGACAAAGTCGAGGCACTCCTTGGGGTTGGCGTTGTAGCCAACCACGTCGCCTAGGCAGGCATAGTCCGTCACCTTATTGGCCTCCGCATCCGCAAGCACGGCTTGAAAGGCCTCCCAGTTCGCGTGGATGTCGGCGATGATAGCGTATTTCATTAAGCGTTGCTTACCGAACTATTTCAAAACTACGAAACTCACTGCGGGCTTCGGCCCACTGGGCGTCTTCCTGCCGGATAAACCCATCCAGCCCAGCGTCCCGGATGCCCTGCCGAAACGCTTCCACTTCGTCGCGTGCACCCTCGGCAACTAATTCCACGCGGCCGTCGGCCAAGTTCCGCACCGTACCCGTTACTTCGTACCCCGCGGCCACTTGTTTGACGGTGTAGCGGAAGCCGACGCCCTGCACGCGACCCGAATAAATCACAGCAACTCGACTACGACTCATCTCAGAATTCGCCAAACGACGCGACTTTATTCCCGAGTCAACTGCGAACATCTTAACCATCCAGCATAACCGTGACACAAATCAAGCCCCAAGGCTGCATGAATCAATTGTGTTTCGCTTCCGGAGTTTACCTCGCGGTGTGTACGGCCATTCTCGCCTTAAGCCACAATCGGCCACGGTCGTGATTCGCGCCTTGATGTTGGCAACGAGTCTGATTACAAGACCGCAGCTTTTTGTATGGTTAACCACACCCAAAGTTTTGTGGAACGAGTCCGCCCGGTTGCCGGCTTCGCTGTCGTCCCGCTAAGTCAGCCAGAGCACTGCGATGGTGCCGCCGCCTTATGCCAACCGCTTCAGTTGGTCGGCTTTTGACCGCCGCGCGTGATTGTCTCAAAACCAAACCAATTCTACACCAAGACACCCGCCGCCCACGCCCTCCGCGCACTTTGCCTAGATCTGCCCGAGGCTGCTCCCCAGATTTGCCCGACAGCACCCTGAAATGCCCTGGATTCTAGAAAAACTTTGGCTCATTCCGGTGTTGCCGCTGTTGGCGGCAGGCATCAGCGCACTGCTAAAGCGGCCGAACCGCTCACTCTCTGCTGGACTGGCCATCGGCGCGATGGGCACGTCGTTCCTGCTTTCGCTCATGGCGTTTGCAGAGACGCTTGGCAAGCATGGCCCAGTAGCGCGGCAGGTCTTCAGCTTCGATTGGTTCGCGCTCGGTGATACCGTGATACGCCTCGGCTGGGTGCTGGATCCGCTCACGGCGGCAATGGTGGTAATGATTACTTTCGTCGGGTCGCTCATCTTCATCTTCAGCGTCGGCTACATGAGCCACGATGAGAACTTCACGCGGTTCTTCTGCTTCCTGTCCCTTTTCGCTGCCGCGATGTTAGGCCTCATCATTGCGAACAACTTGATGCTGCTGTTCATGTGCTGGGAGCTGGTGGGCCTCGCAAGTTATCTCCTCATCGGTTTTTGGTTCCACAAGCCCAGCGCGGCAGCAGCAGCCAAGAAGGCCTTTATTACCACGCGCATTGGCGACGTTTTTTTCTTTCTGGGTATTGTGTGGCTCTACTCGGAAACCGGCACGTTGCTCTTCTACGATGCCGGCCACGGGTGCCTTGAACAAGAGGCGCTGGCCAAGATGGTCGCGCATTCGACCATCGGTGGACTCGCCGTCAGTTCAGCGATTGGCCTGTTGCTCTTCGCCGGCGCAGTCGGTAAGTCTGGCCAGCTCCCGCTGCATGTGTGGCTGCCGGATGCGATGGAAGGCCCCACCCCCGTCAGCGCGCTCATCCACGCGGCCACGATGGTGGCGGCGGGCGTCTTCCTCGTGGCGCGCGTATATCCGCTGATGGAACTGCGGCAGGCTGGTGCATCTGAGCCGATTCCGCTCACGGCGGTGACGTGGGTTGGCGCGCTGACCGCCGTGTTCGCCGCGCTCGTGGCCGTGTCGCAAACAGACATCAAGCGCATCCTCGCTTACTCTACCGTGTCGCAGCTCGGCTATATGTTCATGGGCCTGGGCATCGGCGGCGTGGGTATCGGCATGTTCCACCTGCTCACGCACGCGTTTTTCAAGGCGCTGCTCTTCCTCGGCTCCGGCTCCATCATCCACGGCTGCCACGAAGAGCAGGACATCCGGCGCATGGGTGGCATCAAAAAGTTCATGCCCGCGACCTTCGCGACCTACGCCGTCGGCATGATGGCGCTCTCCGGCGTGCCGCTGGTCTTCTGCGGCTTTTGGTCTAAGGACGAAATTCTCCACGCCGCATGGCTCTATCAGCCGAGCAAAATCCCGTTCTTCCTCGGCCTCAGCGGCGCGTTCCTTACGGCCTTCTACATGACCCGGCAAATGTGTTTTGTCTTCGCGGGCAAGTATCGCGGCGGACACGACTCGGCGCATGCCACCCCCGCGCATGACCCGCACGAAAGCCCGGCGGTGATGACGCTTCCGCTGCAAATCCTCGCCGCCTGCACCGTGCTACTCACGTTAGTCAGCACGCCGCTCTGGCCGTGGCTGCCGCATTACTTGACCGGCAAGGCTGCTCATCTCGACTCCGGACATTTGTTCAACGCTGGGACGCTTGTTTTGCTGCTCGTTTCGGCCGTAGTCGTCGCGTTGGGCATCGGGCTGGGCTGGTGGTTGTACGGCTTATTGCCCGCCGAGAAGCCCGACGAAACCGACCCGCTCGAGCAGCAGTTCCCTGAGCCATTCAGTTGGTCGCGCGGAAAATTTTTCGTGGATGAACTCTACGCAGCGACCTTTGTGAAGTGGAACGCCCGCCTCGGAGAATTGTGCCACCACCTGGACCGCCGCGTGCTCGACCTACTCGTTACGCTTGTTGGCTGGGCCACGACTGGCTGCGCGCACGTGGCCAAGCTCTTCGATGAGTTCGTGGTGAACAAACTGTTTGACGTGGGCTGCGCGGAAGTCCGGCGCGGCGCGGAGACGGCCTCCGAGCTGCAAAGCGGACAAATTCACCAATATCTACGCAGCATCGGCCTTGCACTGGTGCTCTTCGTTTTCATTCTCGCCGTGGGGTGCAACAAGTGAAAAATCTCCCGCTCATCTCATTTTTGACCTTCCTGCCGCTAGTGGGCGCGGCGTTGGTCTTTGGTGTAGATCGCGAGCGGCGCCAACTTGCGCGCGGGATTACCCTGGCAGTCAACATACTTGCGCTCGGCGTAGTGGCGCTGATGTGGTGCACTGTTAATCCGTCGTCTGGCATGCTGCAGTTTGTCGAACGACACGCTTGGATTCCCACACTCGGCGTCGAGTATCACGTCGGCCTCGATGGCCTCGGGTTGGTGATGCTCATGCTCGCCGCGCTCGTGATTCCGATGGCCGTGCTGGCCTCGGAGAAGGTCGAGGAAAACGTCCCGCTCTACTGCGGCCTCTTCCTGTTCCTGCAAGCCGGGCTCTTCGGTGCGTTTACCGCGCTGAACTTCTTCCATTGGTTCCTGTTCTGGGAACTCAGCCTCATCCCGGCGTTCTTCCTCATCAAACTCTGGGGCGGCCCGCAGCGTTCGGGCGCGGCGCTTCAGTTTTTCGTTTACACGATGGTTGGCAGCATCGCGTTGCTGCTTGCGTTCGTCGGATTGTTTCTTGCGACGGGCACCTTTGACTTCACCAAGCTTGCCGAGTTGGCGCGCACGAAAGCGCTCGGTCCGCTGGTGCAGGCGAAGTTCGCGTGGCTCGGCTGGGGCGCGGGCACGGCCTACACGGTGCTTTTCATCGGGGCGCTGCTGGGCTTCGCGGTGAAGGTGCCGCTGTGGCCGTTCCACACGTGGCTGCCGCTGACCTACTCGGAAGCACCGTCGCCCGTCTCGATGGCGCTGACGGGCGTGATGTCCAAGCTGGGCGTGTATGGCTTCGTGCGGCTGCTGCTGCCCATCTTCCCCGAGCCAATGCAGGCGTTGCTCACGCCGCTGCTGTGGCTGGCGGTGGCGACCATCGTCCTCTCCACCTTCGCCGCGCTGGCACAGCGCGATCTCAAGCGCATCCTTGCTTACTCCTCCATCAACCACCTCGGCTACTGTCTGCTCGGCGTCTTCGCGGCGGTAAGCGCCACCGGCACTGCGCTCGATCGCACGGCGGCCCTGAATGGGGTGGTGCTTCAGATGTTCAATCACGGCATCA
This sequence comes from Verrucomicrobiota bacterium, assembly GCA_016871445.1. Classification (GTDB taxonomy): domain Bacteria; phylum Verrucomicrobiota; class Verrucomicrobiia; order Limisphaerales; family SXTU01; genus SXTU01. Next base: position 6,055 of record VHDH01000044.1, read on the forward strand.
CGGCAAGCCTGCTATTCTGCTTCGTGGCCTTCCTTGAAGACCGCAGCAACGGCGCACGCGGCTTGGATGACTTCGGCGGGCTCCGGAAGGTCGCGCCAGTCTTCTGCGGACTGATGGGCCTCGCGCTATTCTCTTCGCTCGGCCTGCCCGGTTTGAACGGCTTTATTGGCGAGTTCCTCATTTTCAAGGGCGTCTTCCCGCTCGTGCCGTGGGCGGCGGTGCTCTCGCTGCCGGGGTTGCTCGTCACCGCCATCTTCATTCTCACGGTCATCCAGAAAGTCTGGTGCGGCCCGCTCAACGAGAAGTGGGCGCGGTTTGCCGACCTAACTTACAACGAGGGCGCGGTGGTCTTCCCCGCGACGCTCCTGATGTTCGTGCTGGGCGTGTGGCCGCAGTTCGTCATCGCGGTCATTAACCCCACCGTCGCGCACTGGGTACGGCAGTTGCCCATCTGAGACATGCTCGCCTGGACCATTTACCTCTCGTTCTTTGGTGCGCTCGCGTGCTTGCTGACGCCGCGCGCCAACCCGCGCGCGACGCGAGCGGTCGCGTTAGGTACGGCGCTGGCCGGTTTGTTTTGCGGGCTCAAGGGCGCGCTAGAGTTCAATCCAACCAACGGCCTCGAAGTGGTCGCATTCGCACACTGGATTCCAGTGCTGGGTATTGATTACTCGCTAGCAGCGGACGGCATCAGCGTGACGTTGGTCCTGCTCACCGGCTTAGCGGCGGTGGTGGGAGTGCTATTTTCTTGGAACGTCGAGCATCGTGCGAACGAGTTCTTCGCCCTCTTTTTCGCCCTCATCGGCGGAGTCTATGGCGTATTCCTTAGCCTCGACTTGTTCTTGCTCTTCGTGTTCTACGAAATCGCCATTGTCCCAAAATACTTTCTTATCGCCATCTGGGGCTCCACCCGGCGCGATTACGCGGCGATGAAGCTCGCGCTTTACTCCTTCATCGGCAGCGGCATGGTACTTATCGGGATGCTCGCAGCTTACGCGGTGTCCGGACTGTCGAGCTTCGACTTACAGGCACTCGCGCAATATTCCTTCACCGTGGACTTCCAGCGCTGGGCTTTCCCACTGGTATTCGTCGGGTTTGCAATTCTTGCCGGCATGTGGCCGTTCCACACTTGGGCGCCGACCGGCCACTCCGCTGCGCCGACCGCCGCCTCGATGCTGCTGGCCGGAGTGGTGATGAAGCTCGGCGCTTACGGCTGCCTGCGCGTGGCCATGACGCTCTTCCCCGAGGGCCTCAAGCTGTGGCAGCACGAACTCGCCGCGCTGGCCGTCACGGGCATTGTTTATGGCGCGCTCGTCGCGCTGGTGCAGAAAGACTTCAAGTTCGTGATCGGCTACTCGAGCGTCAGCCACATGGGCTTCGTGCTGCTGGGCCTCGTGACGCTCAACGAAATCGGCTGGAGCGGCGCGGTGCTGCAAATGTTCTCGCACGGCATCATCGCGGGACTGCTGTTCGGCGTGGTGGGCCGAATGGTCTATGACCGCGCGCACACTCGGGAGCTGGACAAGCTCGAAGGCATGGGTCTGGTGCGGGCGCTGCCGTTCGCGGCGGTGACGTTTGTCATTGCGGGCTTCGCCTCGATGGGCATGCCGGGTTTCAGCGGCTTCGTCGCGGAATTGCAGGTGCTCATCGGCGCGTGGCAAGCGTTTCCAAAGCTGGCCATCCTCGCGGGCGTCGGCATCGTGATCGGTGTCGTTTACACGCTCAAGACTACGGCCAAAGTTTTCTTTCCAGACAAGGAAGCGGCCGAATCTCATGATTATCACGCGCATGAGTTGGAACCTATTTCTATTCCTGAGCGAGTCGGCGCGGCGTTGCTAATTCTCAGCACGGTCCTGATCGGTCTGCACCCGCGCCTCTTGCTGGACTTGATTGTGCCGAGCTTTAAATCCCCCCTGTTCGAAGGGCTGAGAAAGGTGGCGGGCCTATGAACGCCCCTGACTATTTTCAGCTTCTCTCCGCGCTCGCACCAGAAGTCATTGTTGTATTGACCGCGTTACTGGTGCTCGCCGTGGACCTCCTCGGCCTGCAAAACAGGCCGCGTTCCTTTCGGATGAGCATTGTGGCGGGACTCACCGCGCTTGGCTGTGCAACAGCGATCGGTTGGATGCTCCTTAAATCGACCGTCGGAGCCTGGCCAGGCGGGATGTTCGTCATTGATCCACTTAACCAAACTGTCAAAGCCGTCATTCTCCTGCTCACATTGTTTACCGCGCTGCTCTCGACGGAGGCCAAGTTCACGCGGCACGTGGGCGAATACTTTGCGCTCATCCTGCTTGCGACCGTTGGCATGATGTTCCTCGCCAGCACCGAGAACCTGTTAATGGTTTTCGCCTCGCTCGAACTCGTAAGCCTTGCGCTTTACGTGCTTGTGGCGTTCAACAAGCAGAGCCGGGCCTCCGCTGAGGGAGCGATGAAATATTTCCTGTTTGGTGGTATGAGTGCGGCTTTCCTGCTCTACGGCTTCAGCTTGCTTTACGGCCTCACCGGCACGACGCACGTCCCGCAGATGGCGCAGAAACTCCTCGCCCTCGGCGCGGACCCGTTAGGAACGGTCGCGCTGGTCATGGTGGTCATCGGCTTCGGGTTCAAACTGGCCGCCGTGCCGTTTCACCTTTGGGCACCGGATGCGTATGAAGGCGCGCCTTTGCCCAGCGCCGCGCTTATCGCGAGCGGATCAAAGGTTGCGAGTGTGTTTGTCTTCGCGAAGGTCATGCTGCTCGGATTTAACCAGCCCGGCCAAGGTAGCAACGCAGTGGCGGCAGGCGGTTGGACGCTGTTGCTGTCCATCATCGCCGCGAGCTCGATGGTACTCGGCAACCTCGCGGCCATTCGTCAGTCCAGCGTGCGCCGGCTGATAGCCTACTCAGCCATCGCCCACGCCGGTTACCTGCTCATTGGTTTCCTCGCGCAGGGAGGCGAAGCGTTTACATCGCTGCTCTTTTATGTGACCACCTATGCGTTAACCACCATTGGCGCATTCGGCGTATTGGGTGTGGTCGAGGCACAGATCGGCGGCGACCAACTCAAAGACTTCGCTGGCTTTTCACGTCGCGCCCCCTTGCTGGCCGGGTGTCTGATGGTCTTCCTGCTTTCGCTCGCGGGTATCCCGCCGCTGGCTGGGTTCTTTGGCAAGTTCTACCTCTTTGCCGCCGCCTTAAACAACGAGCCTCGCAGCCTGCCGTTTCTCTGGCTTGTGGTCCTCGGCATCGCGATGAGCTGCGTCTCGCTCTACTACTACCTGCAGGTGCTCAAGCAAGCGTTCGTCGTCGAGGCCGACGCGAACGCTCGCCCGCTGACCGTGCCGTTCCTCTCCCATGTCGTCGTAGTGCTGCTAGCGGCGGCGGTCATCTTGCTAGGCTGCATGCCCGGCTGGTTGTTGGACACGCTGCACCAAGCCGTCGATAAACTGGGGTGGTGAAGTTTCGCGGCGCGCGTCCTTAGGCACCCAATCCGGGACTCCAAAAGCCACTCGAGCCCGATGTTTCACACAGGCAAATGTCGCCTCCGAACATCCGCAACGCACAAGGCTTGCTTCTCAAAAAAAATTATCTCACAGTCTTCATGTCCCGGGCAAACTTCAGGTAACAAGTTCGCACGGGATGAATCGATTTATGAGTGATCAGCCCAACATTCCAACGCCAGCACCAGTGATGCTGCGTGAGTTGAACTACACTTACACGCCCATCGTAGCCTTCGTCATCATCGCGATCATCGCGTTGGCGTTATGGAATAAGCGGCTCGGACCCACGACCCTGCTCGGCGAAGCGGAGACCATTGACGCCGTCGTGTCCAGCCCGCAGCCCGGCGTGCTCGCCGAGGCCAGCAAGGACATCCGCATCTTCTCCAAAGTCGCTAGCGGTCAGATCATCACCCGTGTGGTCGGCGCGGACCCCAAAAACCCCATTGCGCTTACTGCGCCCATCGAGGGCGTCATCACAAAAATCCATCGCTTCCCCGGCGACACCAACGCCGTCGTCGCTGCTGGCGAGCCGATCATGACCGTCACCGCGCCGCGACCCGACCGCATCATCGCGTTCCTGCGACAACCGCTAACCTTCGATCCTAAGCCTGGCATGAAGGTTGTCATTCGTCCGCGTGCGCGTAGTCGAAAGACTTTTGACGCGATGATTGATAAGGTCAGCCCGCAGCTCGCGCCTATCCGCGGTGCGCTGCTGCCGCCGGGCCAGACCCGTATCGAGCTAGGCTTGCCTATTATCATTGAAAAGATTCCCGCCGAGCTCGCTCTTTACGCCGGCGAAATTGTGGATCTTACGATCTATCCGGACGACATTTCCGCCCCAACCCCAGCGGCGAAGTAGCTGCGATTCCGTTTCCAGCATGGCCAGCTGCCTCAGCGGCTTTGGAACCGTAGCTGCTGACCTACTGGCCGCTAGCGAGTCACCTACTTGTCATCCACTTTTAGCGTCTCTCCCATGGCGCGTTCGAGGCGGGCGCGAGCGACCGAATAAGAGTGGAGAGCTTCAACCTGCGTTAAGCGAGCCTCGGTCAGCGCGGTCTGGGCGTTGAGCACGTCGAGCTGCGTGCCGGTGCCGGCCTCGGCGCGGGCGTTGGCGAGCCGCAGTGACTCCTCGGCCTGCTCTTGCACCTTCTTTTGCGATTCTAAAACCTCACGCGCCTCTATGAAGTTTGAGTAAGCAGTGCGCACATCTACCTCGATGCGGCGGCCAATGTCCTCGATTTCCTCCTGCGCGCGATGATGTCGGGCATTGGCTTCGGCCACGCGGCCCTTCGTTAACCAGCCGTCGAAGATATTCCAGCTCGCCTGCCAACCCACATCCCAGCCGGTGAAGTCCCGCGTGAGATGCTGGCTGAAGCGTGAGCTGCGCGAGTTCGCACCCAGGAAAATTTGCGCGCTGGGTTTTCCGGCGGCTTCGGCCGTAATGACAGCTTCCTTGCGCAGGCGCTCGGCCTTGCGCAGCGCAGCTAGTTCAGTGCGCTGCTCAAGCGCCTTGGCCAGCGCTAGCGGCAGCTCAATGGGCGTCGGATCAGCCTCCAACCGGCCTGCGAGCTGGAGCGGGATGTCCTCAACAATGGCGTGTGGCACATCGTAGCCCAGCAGGTTGGCAAGGTTGGTCTTGGCGATACGTAATGCATTGCGAGCGCGAATTAGCTTGGGCCGGGCATTCGCCAATTCAACTTCAGCGCGCAGCACGTTGAAACGCGGTACCGTGCCAGCCTCGAAGCGGCGCTGCGTGTCTTGCAGCTCCTTCCGCAGCAATTCAAGACTCGCCTCCCGCACCACCGTCTGTTGTGCGGCCAGTAGGGCGTTGTCGTAATTCACGCGCACGGCTAGCACGGTGTCGGCCAACACGGTCTGATGCTGTAGCAGCGCTTGCTCGCGCGTCAGATCGGCGGTGCGTTTGGCGGACTGGATGCGCCCGCCCTCATAGATGGACTGCGTGAGTTGTACACGCACCAACCAGGCTTGGTCAGGCGCGCGGAAAACCCCACCAGGGAATTGTTCAATGGCGTTGGCGTCGGTGAGCGTGTGGTTGGCACTGGCAGCAAGGCGGGGCAGTTGGATCGCGCGAGTTTGCACGACGATGCCGTGGGCCACCTCGAGGTCCGCCTTGCTTTTTAGCACCTCGCTGTTCTGACGCAGCGCGACTTCGATAGCATCCTTAAGTGACAGCGGCGCGGTGGGCCAAGCCGAAGCCTTGACCGTGGCCAGCAAGTTGGTGGCGGTAGTTCGCTCTGCGGCTTGAGTAATGACGACCGAAAGCGCGACCAGAGCGGACAGAGCAATGGGTTTCATACGATTGGAAAAGCGATTGTTGACGAAGTGGATGTGAATTCTATGGCGAGTTGGTGGAAGAGAGGTGTGGCTGCGTGACGCGGCCGGCGGCCAACGAGCGTTCGACGAACACATCTACCTGCTGGCCGACGTAGAGCGGTACCTCGGGTCGGTCCAGCTCGAAGATGATTTGCAGCACGCGGGTGTCTACGCGCTCGGCGCTGTCGCCAGTAAGCGAGCGTTTGGGAATGACGAAGGGCTCAATGCGGACAAAGCGCAGCGGAATTTTTCGCTGGGTGTCGCCTTTTATGTAGGCCACGGCAGCCCGTCCTGGCTCGACCAGCGGCGCGTTTTGTTCATCCACTTCGGCGCGGACTTGGAGCTTTTCAACTTCGCCGAGAATCATGAGCGGCTCTTGTGGCGTGGTGCCGGCGAATTCGCCGGCGCGGACATTGACCTGGAGGATGGTGCCGTCGCGCGGTGCCCGGATGGTCAGGACGTCCAGCTCCGTCTGCACTTGACGTAACTGCGCGTCCATCGCGGCGATGTCGGCTTCAGTTTTTCCGACGCGGGCTTGGGCGAGTTGGACAGCGAACTCCCGGCGTTTTTTTTCCTCGTCGGAAATGACGCGGTCGCGCGCAAGTCTCTCGGCCCGCGCAAGTTGATCTGCCGCATCGGCTAGAAGGACGCGGTCAGCGTGCAAGGCGGCGCGCAGAGCTTCAAGTTGGGCACGCAGGGCGCCCAACCGGGCGCGCAGTTCGCGGTCATCGAGTTGCAGCAAAGGGTCGCCGGCTTTGACCTTAGAGCCGACAGCGACGCCTACCTGCTGGATAAGTGCAGGTTTGGGCGTCGCAATCTTGACATTCTCTCGAGCAGCTTCTAGCAGCCCCGTGGCAGCGACGGACACAGGGAAGGGCGAACGTGCCGGCTCGACGACCGGCGGCGGTGCGGGTGGTTTACTCCGCATCTCCTGCACAAGGAAGAAGATGCCGGCGAAGCCCGCGATGGCGAGGTAGAAGGTAACTTGGCGAAAGAGCAACATGGAAAATCAGGTGATAAGTTTTGGGGATGGGGGAAAAAGGGATGAGCCGCCATTTTCCCCGGAGTTTCCTGCTTGGTCATGTACGCGCTGGACGCGACCGTCTTCCATTTCCGTCAGCCGGTCGGCGTGTTTGAAGATGCGGTTGTCGTGGGTGACGACGATGACGGTGCGGTCCGGGTGGCGGGCGATGTCGCGAAGCAACTCCATGATGAGTGCGCCGGTGTCCTTGTCGAGGGCGCTGGTCGGTTCGTCGCAGATGACTAGGCGCGGCTCATGCACGAGGGCGCGAGCAATGGCCACGCGCTGTTGCTGGCCGCCGGACAGGTTGCGCGGCAGCTCATGGCCGCGACCTTGCAAGCCGAGCCGGTCGAGGAGCGCAGCCGACTTTTGCTCAGCCACCCGACGGCCCGTGCCGTTGATGAGCAAGGGCACGCAGACGTTCTCGATGAGTGTCAGCGTGGGGATGAGGTTGAACTGCTGAAAAATGAAGCCGACGTGACGCTTGCGAAACTCGGTGACCTCGCGGGGCTTCATCCCGTGCAAGGAGGACCCGAAAACTTCGACTTCGCCAGCCTCGAAGTCCAGCGTGCCGGCGATTACGGACAAGAGCGTTGTTTTCCCGCAGCCGCTGGGGCCGACAATCATCAGCAGCTCGCCTTGGCGTGCGTCGAAGTCCACGCCCTTGAGCGCGCGTACAGCAGCTTCGCCAGTGCCGAAGGTCTTAGTAACGGCCCGGATGTGGACGGCGAGTTGGGTAGAAGCTTGCATGTCAGCCACGGAAGACAATCGCCGGCTCGATATTCCACACTTTGCGGATGCCCAGTAGCGCGCTTAAGCAGCAGATGCCCATCACGGCCAGAAAAGTCCCGACCGGGAGCTGCCAAGGCATCATGAACGGCGGCTCACCTCGCGCCAGCACCGAGCGGCCGAAGGCTGTGACCATCAGTGCGCCCAGCCCATAGCCGAGGAAGCCTACGGTTAAGGATTGCACCAAGAGCATTCGGGCCAGCAGGCCATTGCTCGCACCCATGGCCTTAAGCGCCCCGAGGTGGCGAAGGTTCTCATGGACGAATGCATAAAAGGTTTGACCCGAAATCGTCGTGCCCACGATGAGCCCGAGGAGGATGATTGACATGAAGGCGACGGGGATGCCGGTGTTCCGAAAGTACCACCAGATCGTGGACCAGAAGAGCTCATCCTCGGTGTAGGCTTTCATCCCGGTTTCGGCCTCGATAGACGATGCAGCCGCCGCCAACGTCCAGCCTGGCGCTGGCTCGGCGAGCACCAGGGAGAGCATCTTCCGCTGTTTAGGAGCGAACTGCAGAGCCTGAGTGTAAGTCGCGTAAGTGTAGGGATAACCAAAGAAGTGCCGGTCGGCGCGACAGATGGCGACGATGCGGGCCTCCTTGTCGTTCAGCTCAAAGGTGTCGCCCAGGCCCAATGGCTTGGCGCGTCCGGCGCTGAGGCGTTTTACGCCCAGCTCATCGAGGATCACGGCGTTGGGCAAGCGCACGTCCTCCAGACGGCCTTGGAGAATCACCGGCGGCCGACCAACAAGCGTGGTGTTATCGAGGCCGACGAGTTGCACAGGCTTGAAGTTGCCATCCGCGAGCTTCGCCGACTGGATGGTCATATAAACCGGCACGGCCCAGGCCACCCCCGGTGCCGAGCGTACTCGGTTGACGTCAGTGTCGCGGAGAGCTTTGAGTTCGTTGGCCTGCTCGACCTTGCGATCTACAACCCAAAGCTTGGCCCGCATGTTTCGCATGTGGCTGGTGGTCCACGTGAGCAGGCCGAAAAAGACCGCGGCCTGCTGGGTCATCAGCAAAGTGGCAAAGGTCAGCCCGCCGACCAACATCACGAACTTTGCCCGGTCGCCAAGTAACATCTTTAAGGCGAGGTGATACATTAGCGAGGCGCGGGTTGTGGGGGACGTGACTTTGTGGAGTGCCGACGAGGTGAAGCAGCATTTGGCATGGTTCGGATTGAGTTGTCCGTCCTGTCACTTAGGCGACTGAGGGACTGGATGGCTGCGAGGGAAAACTGACTGATGTGATCGGCGAGGTTCTCCAATTGGGTGGGTGAGAAATTTAGCTCGGGAAAGAGCCGCCGTACGACTGGTTGGCAGTGATGATAAAAGAGGCACTGGCTTACCACGCTGAGAGAACACGCACGGACAATGGCGTTGTCCGGCTGGCCACCTAGCAACTCGCGCACAATGCCGCCGAGGTATCTCGCTTGCGGACGAATGCGCTCGACCACGACGCTGTCCAGCGCCCCAGTGGGATCAATCATTTCGCGGGAGATGAGCTTGCCGTGCCAGGCGTCGCTGCTGGGATCAAAGAGCCGCAGCAGAAACGACCGGACAAAGGCGCGGAGTCGGTTCGCGGCGGGGGCTTCAGGCTGCACCCCGAGGTCGAGTGGGAACTTTTGGAGTGCGCGACTCTGATAATAACTAAGCACGTCACGATAAAGTGCCTCCTTGTCGCCAAAATGGTAGTGAACCGCCGCGATATTCGCGCCCGCGCGCCGACAAATTTCCCGCACGGTGGCGTTGTGAAATCCGACTTCAGCGAAAACCGCCCCCCCTGCCTCGATAAGCAACTGCCGCGTTTGAGCGGAGGCGGTGTCGAGTTTTGATGAGGTGGCAGCAGTCATTTCAAACATTTGTTTCAAACGCTTGTTTGAATTGCAAGCTGATTTCCCTCCTTGCCGCGGCGTGCGCCCGGTGTGGCGGTGAACATTTTGGTGGTTTAGCCGGGCAGTTTTCTGGTCAACTACCCCTCGCCTCGTAAACGGACGCACCCGGCCGGCACTGCTCTACGCAGCCTGCCCAAAGAGTGATTCTAGCGCGGGGTCATGATGCTTGAACTAGCTACGGGGACTACCACAACCACGGGCGCAGCGACACGTTCCGCGCCGGCGGACGCGGCGGCAGAATTGGCCGTCCCGTCGGTCGCGCGCGTGCTCGCGGGTTTGGGTGACGCCTCGTTCAAACGCGATCACGGGCTGCGGTACGCTTACGTGGCGGGCGCGATGGCAAACGGCATCGCGTCCGTTGAACTGGTCGAGGCGATGGCACGCGGGGGAATGCTCGGCTTTTTCGGCGCTGCGGGATTGAGCAAGGACCGCGTTGAGGCCGCGCTGAACCGGCTGCAAACGGAAATCGCCGGGCAGCCATTTGGCGTGAATCTCATTCACAGTCCGAACGAGTCGTCACTCGAAGACGCCGTTGCGCGAATGTTCATCCAACGCGGGCTGCGACTCATCGAAGCATCGGCATACCTGCGACTTACCCTGCCGGTCGTGCGCTTTCGCGTGGCAGGCATTCATCGTGACGCCGCCGGGCGCATCATCGCGCCGAACCGTATCGTCGCAAAAGTCTCGCGCGTCGAGGTTGCCACGCAGTTTTTTTCCCCGCCGCCGGCGGAAATGCTCAACGAACTCGTCCGCACCGGCGAACTCACCGCCGAGCAAGCCACCCTCGCGGCGCAAATTCCCGTCGCGCAGGACGTGACTGCGGAGGCCGATTCTGCCGGGCACACGGACAACCGTCCGCTGGTCACGCTGTTGCCCACGCTGCTGGCGTTGCGCGATCGATTACAGGCGCAGTTCAACTACACCGAGCCATTGCGCGTGGGCGCGGCGGGCGGATTGTCCACGCCGTCAGGCTTGGCGGCGGCCTTTGCGATGGGCGCGGCTTACGTTGTCACCGGCTCAGTGAACCAAGCGTGCGTCGAGTCCGGCTCCAGCGATGTCGTGCGTAAGATGTTGGCCCAAGCCGAGCAAGCCGACACGGCAATGGCTCCCGCCGCCGATATGTTTGAGATGGGCGTGAAGCTCCAAGTGCTCAAGCGTGGCACCATGTTTCCCATGCGTGCGGCGAAGCTGTGGGAGCTATTTCGGGCTTACCCAAGCCTCGACGCAATTCCTGAAACCGATCGCGCACAATTGGAAAAGCAATTCTTTCGTGCCACGCTGGCGGAGACTTGGGCCAGCACGCGCGATTTTTGGCTCCAGCGCGACTCCGCTCATGTCGAGCGTGCCGAGCGTGACGCGAAGCACAAGATGGCTCTGGTCTTCCGCAGTTACCTCGGCCTCAGCTCACGCTGGGCGAACGCGGGAGAGCCTTCGCGCGTGATGGATTATCAAGTCTGGTGCGGCCCCGCGATGGGCGCGTTCAATGAGTGGACGCGTGGCACTTTTCTAGCCGCTCCGGAGTACCGCAGAGCCGAGACGGTCGCGCTCAACTTGCTTTACGGCGCGGCCCAACACCTGCGCGCGGTTGCGCTGCGCCTGCAGGCAATTCCTCTTTCGCCGCCCGACACCCTCTGCGCTCCCATCGAGCCGGAGCGCCTGCATGAGTTGGTGAACGCGAAGCCAGTTTAATTCATGAGCCAGTCAACACCCATCGCCATTGTCGGTCTCTCCGCCATCTTCCCGCAGGCGGACGACCTGCGCGCTTACTGGCGCAACCTCAAGGCCGGCACCGATGCCATTGGGCCGCTGCCCGCCACGCACTGGCGCGGCGCAGACTTCTTCAACGCCGACCCCAAGGCGTCGGACATGACCTACGCGCAGCGCGGCGGGTTCATCTCGCCGGTAAATTTCAACCCGCTGGAGTTCGGCATCGCGCCTAAGGACATCGAGGCCACGGACACGACCCAATTGCTCGGCATGGTCGCCGCCAAGCAAGCGCTCGCCGACGCGGGCTACGACCAAAAGCCCTTCGACCGCCAGCGCACCAGCGTGCTGCTCGGCGTGACCGGCGCGTTGGAACTCGTCATCCCACTCGGTGCGCGGCTCGGGCATCCCATCTGGCGGCGCGCCCTAAAGGAAGCTGGTGTCGCGAACGACCTCGCTGAAGACGTCGTGCAGCGTATTGCCGACGGCTACGTGCCGTGGCAGGAGAATTCTTTCCCCGGCCTGCTTGGCAACGTCGCGGCAGGCCGCATCGCGAGCCGTCTAGATTTAGGCGGCACGAACTGCGTCGTGGACGCTGCGTGCGCGAGCAGCTTCGCCGCATTACATCTGGCCGCACTGGAATTAGAAGCAGGCCGATCAGACATGGTCATTTCCGGAGGTGTGGACACGTTCAACGACATCTTCATGTTCATGTGCTTCAGCAAGACCCCGGCGCTCTCGGCGTCGGGGAACTCGCGGCCGTTCGACCGCGACGGCGATGGCACCATTCTCGGCGAAGGCATCGGCATGGTTGTCCTCAAGCGCCTCGCTGATGCAGAGCGCGACGGCGATAAAATTTACTGCACCATCCGCGGCATTGGCTCGTCGAGCGACGGTCGCGGCGGCGCGATTTACGAACCGCGCTCCGAGGGCCAAATCCAGGCGATGGAGCGCGCTTACGCCGCCGCCGGCATCAGCCCTTCGACCGTTGAACTCGTTGAAGCTCATGGCACAGGCACGAAGGTTGGCGATGCGACGGAGCTGCGCTCGTTAACGAAAGTCTTCCGCGCCGCAAAGTCCGATGGCACGTGGGCCGCGCTTGGCTCAGTGAAGTCACAAATCGGCCACACCAAAGCCGCGGCCGGTGTCGCCGGCCTCATCAAGGCTGCGCTAGCACTCGAACAAAAAGTTCTCCCGCCCACCATCAAGGTGAACCAGCCGCTCGACGAAGCCGCGCCCGGCACGTCGCCGTTTTACCTGAACACCACGAAACGTCCGTGGCTCCCGTGCGCCGCGCACCCGCGCCGCGCCGGCGTGAGCGCGTTCGGCTTTGGCGGCACGAACTTCCACATCGCCCTCGAAGAGCACGGCTCCACGCGCCGCACCGTGGATTGGACCGGCGACGTGGAAATTCTCGCCTTCGCCGCTGATTCGCTCGCCGACCTCCGCGCGCAGCTCACCACGTTGCCCGCCGAGCTCCCGTGGCTTGACCTCCGCCGCCGCGCGCACGCCTCCCGCGCCGCCTTCCGCGCTGACGCGAAGTTCCGCCTGCTGCTGCCGCTGGCGAAAGGGACTGAAAGCAATTTCGCCCTTGCCTCGTTCCGCGACGCCGCCCTCGCCACACTCGACAAAGACCCGGCCAAAACCAATTGGTCCCTCCCGAACGGCACTGCCTTCGGCTCCGGCCCCTCGCGCGGCCAACTCGCCGTGCTCTTCCCTGGGCAAGGCTCGCAATACCCCGGGATGTTCCGCGACCTCGCGTGTCAATTCCCCGAGTTGCTCGACACTCTCGCGGAGGCGGATGCTGCCTTCGCCAGCGAACAACCCGCCGCCGCGCAACGCCTCAGCGACTTTATCTACCCGCACCCGGCCTTCTCCGATGACGCCCGCCGCGCGCAAGAGTCCGCGCTCAAAGCCACCGAGGTCGCCCAGCCCGCCCTCGGGGCCGTGAGCCTCGGCGCGCTTCGCGTGTTGCAGACTTTCGGCATCACCCCGCAACTCACCGCCGGCCACAGCTACGGTGAACTCGTTGCGCTTTACGCCGCCGGCCGTCTCGACGCTGCCAGCCTGCATCGCCTCTCGAACGTCCGCGGCCGCCTCATGGCCAGCCGTCCTGGTGCGGGCGACCGCGGTGCAATGCTCGCCGTCGTCGCACCCGAGCAGACCGTTGCCGAACTCCTGCTCGCCGCCGGCTCCGACCTCGTCATCGCGAACCGCAACTCGCCCTCGCAATTCGTCATCGCCGGCCCAAAGCCGCAGATTGAGCGCGCCGAGGCCGAGGCCCAAAAACGTTCCCTCCGTGCCCGCGCGCTGCCCGTCTCTGCCGCCTTTCACAGCCCGCTCGTCGCCGATGCCCGCGAGCCATTCGCCGCAGCGCTCGCGGAAGTTCTCTTTGCCGAGGCGCGCATCCCGGTCTTCTCAAACACGAGCGCCGCCGTTTATCCGAGCGCCGCCTCCGCGTCGCGCGACCTCCTCGTCAGCCATCTCGCCAAGCCCGTGGACTTCATCGCCGAAATCCGCGCGATGCACGCCGCCGGCGCGACCACTTTCCTGGAAGTCGGCCCCGGCCGCGTCCTCAGCGACCTCGCTGCCGCCATCCTTGCCGACAGCGGCGCGGAAACCCTTGCCCTTGACGCCTCGCGCGGCGCGCGCAACGGAACGCTCGACCTTGCCACTGTGCTTTGCCGCCTTGCCGCGCTTGGGCACACGGTGAATTTGGCGAAGTGGGAAATCGCGCCGCCGGCCGCGCCCACCGGCAAACCCGCCTTCACCGTCCCAATTTCCGGCGCCAACGTCCGCACCTCGAAGCCCGCCCCGCGCCCTGCCATCGCCGCCAAGCCCGCCCCAGTTCCGGCCCCAGTTCCGGCTGTGGCTCTGCTCCCCACTCCCGTGACACCCACACCCTTGCCCCCCGACCTTGCCGCTGCCCTGCAAACCGCGCAGCAAGGCATGATGGCCTTGCAAAAGCTTCAGGAGCAAACGGCGCAACTGCACCAGCAATTCCTCGCGGGCCAAGAGGCCGCGCGCCGCACTTTGGAAGAACTGATCGGCCAACGCCGCGAGTTGCTCGGCCTCGCCCCCGCTCCGCTTGGAGCGCGGACGCCCACGTCCGCAGCACCGTCCCTGCCCACCGCCGCGC
>VHDH01000045.1 GCA_016871445.1 Verrucomicrobiota bacterium
AGCCCGTCATTGCGGTGCCCACCAGCATTGGCTACGGCGCGGCCTTTGGCGGCGTGGCGGCACTGCTCGGCATGCTCACGAGCTGCGGCAGCGGCGTGACCGTGGTGAACATCGATAACGGCTTCGGAGCCGGTTATGCGGCGAGCCAAATCAACGCGCTGGCAGGCAAAAAGTCAGATTGCAGTTGAACCGCGACAGGGCCAGAAGTCCTCACTGTGAATTCGCCCTCCCGCTTCGCGTCACTTTTTCGGTATGTGCTTAAAGCTGTGCATAGTCGCCTATGCGTTCGTGGTGTTTGCTTTGCCCGCACTTCATGGTGCGGAGGCAAATTCACACGCGGCAGCCGCGATGACCATTCTCCGCGCGAACTGCTTCAACTGCCACAACGTCGAGAAGAAGCGCGGCCAGCTTGACCTGACTTCGCGCGAGGCCGCGCTAAAGGGCGGCGAAAACGGCCCAGCGCTGAAGCCCGGCAAGGCTTCTGAAAGCCCACTCATCAAGTTACTCGCACCCGGCGTCGAGTCTCACATGCCGCCGAAGAAACAGCTACCACCACAGCTCATTGCCACGCTCCGGGCCTGGGTAGAAGCAGGTGCGCCGTGGGACGCAGGCGTACTCAAACTCCTTACGCGTGAGACCAAACCGGACGAACTCAAAGCACTCCCCGCCAGCTACACACCCGTGCTGGCCGTCGCGCTCGCGCCGGACGGCAAACGCCTGGCCACAGCACGCGGCAACCAGCTTCTCATTTACACGCTTGGCGCGACGAATCGCACGCTCGCCGCCACGCTCACCGGCGCGCGTGACGCCATTCAATCGGTCACGTGGAGCGCGGATGGTCGGTGGCTTGCGGCGGGCGAATTCCGCCGGGTGCTGCTCTTTGATGCCAAGTCACTCCTGCCCTTCGGCGTGCTGGACAAACCGCTCGCAGGCCGCGCCACCGCTGTCGCCTTCACACCGGACGGCAATACACTCGCGGTCGCAGACAGCCCGGGCGGCGCGGCGGGACAAGTTCATTTGTGGAGGATGGGCGACGAAAAACCTTTCGCCTCCTGGACCGCGCACAACGACAGCATCTTAGATTTGAAGGTCAGTGCGAACGGCAAGCTTCTGGCCACTGGCAGCGCAGACAAACTTGCGCGCGTATGGAACCTCGCAACGCAGAAGGAAGTCGCCAAACTCGAGGGCCACACGAGCTACGTGCAGGCTGTCGCTTTCGGCAAAGATGACGCCGTGCTGGCCACCGGCGGCGCAGACAAGGAGCTGAAGTTTTGGGACATCGCCAGCGCGGGGCGTGAAGGTTCTTTCTCGAATCGCAAAGCCGCCGTTACCGCGCTGCACTGGGTCGGCGGCGGCGCTACGCTCTTAACGGTGTCGGAAGACGGCAGCGCTTCGTCCATCACCGATCTCAAGCGCCATAGCGGCGAGCAGAGTAGTTCGCCCGGCAACGAGCGGCGGCTTACGGGCGTGGACGAGGTGCTTTACGCTGTCGCCGCCACGCCGGATGCAAAGACGGTCTTTGCGGGCTGCCACGATGGCAGCGTGTATGTGTGGGAAGGTGGAAAAGCGCCGACAAAGCTGGAGGCCAAATAATTTAGCCGCAGATGAATCACCGATTGAACGGAGTCGAAGTGCGCAACGGTTGGAATTTCCATCAGGGTTTCAGCCGTGTTTTATCTCTGGCCAAAATGGCTTTGCTCGCCTGCGTGGTGCTCTTGCTCGCCGCGTGCACACCGCCGCAGAAGTCGGCGGGCAAGTCTGAGCCAGCGGCGCTGAAGAGTGTTACGGCCATCGCAGTGTTTCCCACGGAACTGCCGCTCATCGCCGGCGCCGCGCCGCATCGCGTGGTCGTGACGGCGACAGACAAGGAAGGCTTCGAGTTACCCGCACCGGCGAGGTTCAGCTCGGACAACCTTGCCGTCGCAACCGTCAGTGCGAATGGAAAAGTTCGTCCCCTCGCGCCGGGCAACGCGACCATTACGGTGAAGTCCAACGGAAAGTCCGCGATCGTAAAAGTGACCGTAAAGTCGAGTGTCCGAGCGGACGTGGTCCAGTTGCCGCCTGCGGGCAGCGAGACGGCGGGCGCAACTAACGCCCCAGGGCGGCAGCCAGAAGCCAGCGGCCCGGCGGCGGCACCGCCTCTTAGCTTCCTCAACGACGTGTTACCCATCCTCAGCAAAGCCGGGTGCAACCTCGGCTCCTGCCATGCAAAAGCCGAGGGCCAGAATGGCTTCAAGCTTACCATTTTCGCTTACGACCCGCGCGCGGACTATTTGGAGATTGTGAAGGATGCGCGTGGTCGCCGCGTGTTCCCAGCATTTCCCGAGGAGAGCTTGCTGCTCAAGAAGGCTTCGCTCGCCGTGCCGCATGAAGGTGGTCTCCGCGTTGAGCGAGACTCCGAGGAGTTTCGCACGCTGGTTAACTGGATTGCTCAAGGCATGACTTACTCGCACCCCGGTGAGGCGACGCTAACTGGCATCGAGGTCTTTCCAAAGGAACGTCGCTATCGCCGCGAGGCCAAGCAGCCGCTGCTCGTGCAGGCCCGTTATTCCGACGGCTCTGTGCGCGATGTGACCGAGCTTTCCGAGTATCTCTCGAACGAGAAAACCCTCGCGACCGTGGATGACAACGGCTTGGTGAGCGTGGGCAAATTTAGCGGCGAAGGCGCGGTGGTCGCGCGCTTCCTCGGCAGCGTGGCTGTGAGCACTATGCTGGTCCCTAGCGACAGAGTGTTGCCGGCGGAGCGGTTTGCCGCTCTACCCGTTCACAACGATATAGATCGCCTCGTCTACCAACGGCTCCAAAAGCTCGGCCACTTGCCCTCCGCTTTGTCCACGGACGCGGAGTTCCTCCGCCGCGCGGCGCTCGACACCATTGGCACGCTGCCCACGGCGGACGAGGCGAAAGCGTTTCTTGACGACCCTTCACCCGATAAGCGCACGAAGTTGATTGACCGCTTGCTCGAGCATCCCGCGTGGGCCGACCACTGGGCTGTTAAGTGGGGCGATCTCGTGCGCGGCAACCCGTCGCGCGTAGGCGTGAAGCCGGTCTTCCTCATGGACCAGTGGTTGCGCGATGCCTTTCGGCAAAATCTGCCCTACGACCAGTTTGTGCGGGAGCTGCTGACTGCGCAGGGCAGTACGCACAAGACTGGCCCGCCTGCGCTTTTCCGTGATAAGCGCACACCGGAGGAGGCGGGCGGTTTCGTGAGTCAAGTCTTTCTCGGGGTGCGACTCGAGTGCGCCAAGTGCCACCATCACCCGAGCGAGAAGTGGGACCAGAAGGATTACTACCAGTTTGCCGCCTTCTTCAGCGGCACGCGTCGCAAGGGCCAAGGCATTTCCGCACCCATCAGCGGCGAGCCCGAATACATCTGGGCGACCAGTAGCGTCGCAATGAAGCATCCCGTCACTGGCGAAGACTTGAAGCCTCGTGCGCCCGACGGCCCTGCGGCGGTCATCGCCGCCGACCATGACCCGCGGGCCGCGCTGGTTGACTGGATGGTTCAACCGGAGAACCCACTATTTGCGCGCGCCGCGGTGAACCGCGTGTGGGCCCAGTTCTTCGGGCGCGGTGTAGTGGACCCAGTGGACGATTTCCGCGCATCAAACCCGCCGTCCAATGGGCCGTTGTTGGATTGGTTGGCTCAGGACTTCATCGCGCACAAGTTCGATTTGAAGCATCTCATGCGCACCATTCTTCGCTCGCATGTTTACCAGCTCAGTTCTACGCCGAACGAGACTAACCTTACCGATACGCGCAATTACTCCCGCAGCTATCGCCGCCGGTTACCTGCGGAAGTGCTGCTCGATGCCGTTACACAGGTAACTGGCACTAGCGAGAGCTTCGCCGGCTTGCCTGCCGGGGCGCGCGCGTTGCAAACGTGGAACCACAAGCTCGGTAGCGATTTCATGGATGCCTTCGGCCGCCCGAACAGCAGCGCCGAGTGCCCGTGCGACCGCGACGCCAAGCCGAGCATGGTGCAGGCGCTGCACATGATGAACTCGACCGCGCTTAACACAAAAATCACCGCCAGCGAGGGCCGAGCGCGCCTGCTGGCCACAAGCAAGGCTTCCGAAGAACACATCGCCAATGACCTCTACCTGAGCGCTTACAATCGTCGCCCAACTTCCGAGGAACTTGGGCTCGCCTTGAGAGCCTTCACTGTCAAGGGAGCCACCCGTCAGTCTGCCACCGAGGATATCCTTTGGGCGTTGCTTAACTCAGCAGAGTTTGTTTTCAACCACTGAGTTGGCGCGCACGCCGAATGGGATTTGACGTCGTCGCGTCTAAGCGTTGCAATTGCTTTTTATTCAGTGCGTACCACCTCCAGATGAAAATTTACCGCCTCTTCCAGTTTCTCAGCATCAGCACTACGCTATTTGCGCTCGCCGCCACTGCCACTGCCCAGACGCTCGTGCGTTATGAGTCGCAGCCCGGCAGCAAAATGCGCTTAGAGGGCACTTCGAGCATTCATGACTGGCACGCCGAGAGTCAGCTCGTCGGCGGCTATGTCGAGTTGGAAGGTGCACTCATCGAGTCGCCGGACAAGCTCAAGCCCGGCAAGGTCGCCGCCAAGGCGGAAACCTTCGTCGCTGTGCGCTCGCTTAAGTGCAGTAGTGGCAAGCTGATGGATGCCGTGATGCAGGAGGCGATAAAGGAGAAGGAAAACCCGCGTATCACGTTCCGGCTCACCGAGCTGTCGCTCAAAGAAGTTAAAGGCGCGCAGGTCGGTCTTGAAGCCAAGGGCAGCCTCTCCGTTGCCGGGGTAACCAAGGATATCACCTTTCCGCTGACACTGCATCGCCGCGTGGATACATCGCGCGCCAACTTCACCGGCACAGCTGCTTTGAAAATGACCGATTTCGGCATCAAGCCGCCTGCCCCTACCGCCGGGGCTGGCCTCATCAAGACTGGCGATGAGGTGAAGCTAATCTTTGAGTGGGCCGTGGCAAAAAAGTAAGCGGGTATATAGGCCGCCGTCTAACGCTCGCCGGATCGATATCCGCTCCATGAAAAGTATTTTCGCCCTCGTTTGTGCGTCGCTGCTGCTTGCAGCTCCGGTTGCCTCAGCCCAAAACGCAGCCGGAATACCGGCCATCAACTCGCAGGCCCCATTCCTTGCCGCCGCGCTGTCGGAGTTCTTCAGTGACACGCGAGCATTCACGGCGGGCGTTGAGATGACCCTGCCCGCCCCGGGCGGCGGCGACGGGATGAAGCTGCCCTTCGGCGTCGCGATGGCTGACGGGAAGATGCGCTGGGAGTTGAACCTCGCCAACGTTAAGAGCGTTGAGCTACCGCCCGAGGCCGTCGCCAGCATCCGCGAGATGGGTCTGGACCGAATGTTTTTTATCTTTCTGCCCGGCAAACCACTCACGCTTGTACTACCCGGGATGAAGTCCTACGTCGAGATGCCGATGCCCAAACCCGAGGGCATCCAGCAACAAGCGGCGGAGAAGATTGGTCGCCTTGAGAAGAAGGAGCTAGGTCGCGAAACTGTCGCTGGCCAGCCCGCCGTAAAATACGCAGTGCAGATTCCGGGCGACGACGGCACAGCGATAGTTTGGCAGGCCACAAACCTGCAAAACCTGCCAGTCAAGATCGTGATAACTAAGGACAAGCAGACTTACCAACTCCAGTTGAGCAACATCAAACTAGGCCAGCCGGCCGCTGCTTATTTTGCATTGCCCGTCGGCTTTGTTAAGCAGGCCGACCTTAACGCGGTCATCCAGGCGGCGGCCATGAAGGCCTTTAGCTCTGGAGTCGGCGGATTGAAGTGAAGTTAGCCCGCAGACGAAATGGGTGAGCAGGGGGATTCTCAACGATTTTCTGGTTGCTCAGCCCACCAGCCATCCGTGTTATTTGCCATTTCGCGGGCAAAATTATAGGGTCAGAAATTAAGGAGCGGGCAACGATTGCTCGCCACCCGCTCCCAACCCCAACAACCAAACCAACTACAAAGAAAATCAAGCACGGGTCCGGGGTACTTCAAATTTTTATTTTCTTAACAGAAAGAGTTTCGACAGGCAGCCCGGCCAGAGTTTCCGTTGTCCAAAATTAAAAAAATTGATCTGTTCCAGCTATGCGTATCCGTAATTTGAACCCCGATGCCGATATTGGCGCGAGCGCATGGTGGCTCGAATTGGACGGCCACCGTCTGCTCCTGGACGCTGGGGTTCACCCAAAACGCGAGGGTCGTGACGGCCTGCCCTTGATGAACCTCATGAAGGGCGTGGAATTGGACGCGGTTGCCATCACCCACTGCCACCACGACCATGTCGGCGGGTTACCCGTCGCGGTGCGGCACCATCCGCACGCGCACGTGCTAATGACCGAACTCAGTTATTTCCTTGTCGAGCGCGTGCTGCACAACTCAGTAAACGTGATGCAGCGCCAGCGCGAGGAGCTGGGGATTCGCGAGTATCCGCTTTACTCACACGACGAGGTCGATGACATCGCGCCGCTATTCCAAGGCTTTAAATACAACCGCGAGATAGAATGGGCAGCGTTCCAAAAGGCTCGCGTAAGCGGCGCATCGCCGACGCTGGAATTCTTCGACGCCGGGCACACGCTTGGCTCCGCCGGCGTCCTCGTGCGCGGCCGGCGCGAGACGCTTTTCTACACCGGCGACGTATGCTTTCACGACCAGACCCTACTCAAGGCCGCACGGTTCGAGGACGTGCGGGCCGATGTTCTCATCATGGAAACCACGCGCGGCAATCGCGCGCCCACGCCGGGCTTCACCCGCGAAGACGAGCTAGATCGGCTCATCGCGGCCATCCGTGCCACGCTAAAACGTAAGGGCAGCGTGCTTATTCCGGCTTTCGCACTGGGTCGCACGCAGGAAATCCTAGCTGCGCTTGCACTGGCCATGCGCGCTGGAAAGCTCGAGCCGCAGCCTGTCTTCATCGGCGGCCTCGGACGCGTCTTCACGGAAATATATGACCTCGAGGCGCACCGCGCGCACCGGCAGCACAGTTCCCTCCAACTCCACGAGGCGCTAAACCTCGTCGTCTTGGAGAAGGGTCAAGCGGAGGCGATGCGGCTCACCGGGGGGCGCATCTTCGTGATTACTGCTGGCATGATGAGTGAGCACACCGCTGCACACGACCTCGCCGCGCGCATGATGAGCGACTCCCGACATGGCATCTTTTTTGTCGGTTATGCCGATCCCGACACGCCCGGCGGCCGGCTCAAAGCCAGCCAACTCGGCAAGCCCTTTATCTTCAGCGCCGGCACCGGCGAAATGACCCGCAAATGCGAGGTGCGCGACTTCGATCTTTCTGCGCATGCGAACCGCGATGAACTGCTCGCTTTCGTCGGCGAAGTTGAACCGCGCGTCGTTATACTGGGCCACGGCGATGGCCCTGCACGCGCATGGTTTGCGGAGCAAATCACCGCGCGGCATCCGAAGATCAAAGTGATCCAGCCGGTGCCAGGGCAGTGGGTAGAGGCGTAATTTCCTCGCTGCGCTTAACCTAAATTCCCATCGAAATCCTTTTTCCGATTGAAGCTAAAGGAACAGGCTTAAAATTAGGATGGGAACGAGAAGAGGACCAAAACCACTCCGCTACCGTGTGGTTCCGCAACACGCCAACCCTCTTGATGCAGCTTCCACTTGGTCACCAGGCTTGAGGTAGGCGCCCGTCGTGTTGCCACGCCTGACGGCGTGCCGGTGGAGATGCCAGCGCTGCACCGTAGGCCAAGCCAAACGCCCAACTCGCACGCGGCGGCGAATTGGCTGCCGCCCGGCAACGACACGAGCAAGTCGTCGCCGGCGGGCAAGGCAACTTCCTTGTGCGTAAGCTCGCGGAACACCTGCTCGGCAGCGTCGATAGGAACGAGGACGGTTTCGAAACAAAAGCCCGCGCGGACAGCAGAACCTTGGTTAAAACGGCAGGGGGCATACATCCAGGTTGATCTGCGCTGATGGATCAGTCATCGGGTTCCCCTCCAGCTTGCTCGCCATCACCCAAAGCTCACAACTCAGTAATCACTTTCGCCGCGCTTCTCCGCGGGCTACAACTCTGCCGTGCCGCAAGCCGAATCCGACCAACGCGCCCCGTGGTGGTTCGTACCGTTCGTCCTCCTGGTCTGCTTCGGTCTGCTGGGCACCCGCTCGCTCAACGAGCCTGACGAAGGTCGTTACGCGGAAATTGCCCGCGAGATGGTCGAGACCGGCAACTGGCTCGTGCCACACATCTGGTATGTCCCGCACTTGGACAAGCCGCCGTTCACCTACTGGGCCGTTGCCGCATCGTTGTCGGTCTTCGGCGTGAACGAGTGGGCCGTGCGGCTACCGTTGGCGCTCGCGGGCTTGAGCGCGGCGTATGCCACGTTCCTGCTCGTGCGCTCTGTGGCAGGTGCTGCGACGGGCCGTTTGGCGGTGTTGGTATTCGTCACCTCCGCGCTGCCGTGGGTCATGGCGCGGATGCTGACCACGGACATTTTCCTCACGCAGTTTATCGCGTGGGCCATTTACTGTTTCTGGCAAAGCTGGCGGAGCTTGGATCCATTGATAGAACCGTCTGCGGTCAGCAGTCAGCCTGAAACTGTGGCGGATGAAGACGAAGCCGATCCGGAGGCGGACACGCGCGGACTGGCGGCCAAACGCAGCTTCGCATGGCAACTCGGTGCGTGGGCGGCGATGGCCGGCGGCGTGCTGACCAAGGGGCCGATTGCGTTGGCGATTCCATTTTTAGCGTTCGGAGCGATGGTGTGGTGGCGGCGTAATTCACCCGGACCACGCGGCTCAGTTCTCCTGCTTGGCGCGCTCGCGGGTGGAACATTGTTCCTCTTATTGGCGCTGCCGTGGTTTTGGGCGGTGTGGGCCACTGTTCAGGATTCTTTTGCCTTTATGGTGAAGGGCCAGGTCGTTGGCCATGCCATGCAAGGCGCAGCAAAAAACCGTGCGCAGCCTTTCTGGTTTTTCATCCCGGTTTTGTTAGCGGGCTTGCTGCCGTGGACACCATTACTGGGCTGGCTCTGGCGACGCGCGCATTGGCGGTCGCTCAACGCGCGAACACAGGAAGCCTGGCTGGTGCTGACGGTGTGGGCGGGGCTGACCTTCGCGGTGTTCTCCATCAACACGGCCAAGCTAATGCATTACATTCTGCCGATGTTCCCCGCACTCGCGGCCTTGATAGCGCTGCGGTGGAGCAACTTCGCGCTCGAAGCCGGTCGCGCTCTTTCTCCTCTGGCGGGAGAGGGCCAGGATAAAAGAGAAGGCAGACAGACCGCGCCAACCCCACCTTGGCTCTGGCGCGTGCTGCCCACCGCCGCGCTGCTACCATTGCTCGCCTTTCCGCTCGCGTGCTGGTTCGTCTTCAAGGTCCAAGACCAGATGTGGGTGAAGGTAGCCGTCACCAGCAGCGGCCTGTTGCTCCTCGCTGCGTGGTGGAGAAGCCGTAAATGGTCACCGGCTCTCTGTGCGCGGTGGGCCGGCGGCATAGCCGCAGTCTCACTACTAGCCGTGGCTAGCTTAGTGCCGCTGGTGGAGTCGAAGCTACGCAGCAATCAAACGCTGAAGCCGCTCGGGCTGGCGCTGCGCAGCGAGTTTCGCGAGGGCGACCTCGTCATCGTGCGCCATCGCATCCCGCAAGGCCTGCCGTTCTACGCGCACCCAGTCATCAGCGCGACGCGCCGGCCCTACCTGTCCGGACTGCCGGAACACCGGATGCCGTTCGAATTCCCTGGCAACCGCACGCGCTTCGGCGACCGCGTGCTGAAGGACGATCAATCATATAGCGAATTACTTGCCAGCCGGCAGCGCGTATTCGTGGTAGGGTTTAAGGGTTCCTTTGACAATTCACACCTACTTGCACACGGCAAATCGCTGCGACTTCTCACCGTGGTGGGCGACTGGGAGCTGTTCACAAATTACTGACGCCGTGACTTCCCGCCACCTGCAACTGCTCCACGCGAAACCCTTTGGCGGCTGGTCCAGCCACCCAGCGAATGGGAAACCAACTTCACGCGCTGCGCCTCGGAGCCAGGTCTCCCAAGGCGGTGCCTGATTGTTTAAGCCATGTACCTGCCTCGAGTTCGTGGCTGAGGTTCCGCAGCCGTCGGGCCGCCACCAGTTCAGCGCTCCCCTTGAGGGGCAACTTCTACCGTCAGATAACGCTTGTTTAGCCGGAGCTGTGTGCCGGCGGGTAGTTGCGGCCGGGGCAACTTGGACGCCGTAAGCAGTTCTTCGATCGAGTTGGGCATCTTGCCATTGCGATCGCGATATTCTTGCAGGGCGTAATTGAGCTCTTCCACAACCCGTGACACTTGGGTCGAAGCGGGACTTGCCGCCACTGGCTGCGGGGGCAGCTGGTTTGGCTGCGGCGCAGCATTGGCGGACGCGGCCGGCACGGCGGCCTCAGGAGCGGGAGTCTCGGCGCTCCGTCGGGAGCTACGCCGACAGCCGGATTGGAGCAGGGAGCTAAGGACTAGACCGGCCAAAATGACACCCGTGAACAGTGAGGTGGGTCGCATAACTTGAAGCAGGATTGGGGGGTGCGGATTGCCAGAATCACCTGGCGGCAGAAACCCGTGCGCTCAACCAGTTCCAGTCGACGATGTGGTCTGCGAACGCAGTGGTAGGGACGACATCGTAGTTCAAGGGCGTCTGCAATCCCGGCCCGGTCCAGCGGTGAATCTCAGAGTGACCGTCGGCGAAAGAAAAGCCGCTGGCATTGTTGTGGTAGTTGGCGGGCTTGTCGGCGATATGGCCGGGTTCGACCATGCAGGCTGCGAATTGGCTGTCGGTGATGCCCGCCGGATGTTCCTCGACAAAAACAAACAAGTCTGCAGGACTGGGTTTCACGATGTCACTGTCCCGTCGGTAAAGTAAGAAGTTTGCCGACGCCACCGTCGTAAAGCCCGGCCCAAGAAGCGAGGTGCCGTGAGGCAATTGCAGGCGCGGGCCGGCCGCGTTCATTCCCACCGCGTTGTTCATCGTGTAGCTGCGCACGCGTGAGGCACCGCTGCCGATGTCCCTGCTCTTGTCCGCCGGACATTTGAACACTGCCGCGTTGCGCCCGAGCATCGGCCCAAGACTCTGGTTGGTCTTCACCGTGTTGTTGGGAGCCTGCACGTAGTTGAGGTCAATCAAGTTCAACGTATTGGTGTTATCCGGATGGTTTGGGATGGTCCGGCTCAAACTGCCCCGGGCCCAATTGCCTTGCGCGGGGTGGTTGTAGATCAACTGACCGTCTGCATCTTCGGAATAGAGCCGCCAAGCCAGCCCCAGTTGTTTGGTGTTGTTCAGGCAGCTGATCCCCTGCCCCTTGGCCTTGGCCTTCGAGAGCGCGGGCAAGAGCATGCCTGCGAGGATGGCGATGATGGCGATGACGACGAGGAGTTCGATGAGCGTGAAGGCGCCGACTTTCTTGCTGCGCATTTGTTGGGTCATAATGTTTTCCAAACTAACAGCCCGCGCCCGCAGAGCAACTGCATATTCGACGCCGGCGACGACTAAGAGATATTCTTAATGCCGGCAGCTAAAGTCAAACGCTTTGGGGTGGATTTGGAGCTCATCAGACCGCCTTGGCCATGTGCCGGGCGTTGACCACTCCGCCAGCAGTCCGGCCAGGCGGCAAATCCAGAAAATGGATGAGCAGCCGAGAAATACGGCGAAAAAGGCGGGCGGCAGGCGCCATGCGCTACGCCGACGCGACGTTGCCAAACCGCCGCCGCTGCGCTTCAATGCCCGCGCTATGGCCCATCAGCGCCAACCTGCTAAACCTAAACCTCTTGTCGGCATTATCATGGGAAGCCAGTCCGATTGGGAGACCATGCAACATGCTGCCGCACAACTCGAGGCGCTGGGCGTGCCTCACGAGGCTGAGGTTGTCTCCGCCCACCGCACGCCCGACCGAATGTTCAAATATGCAGAGACGGCGGCGGCGCGCGGCCTCGAAGTTATCATCGCCGGCGCGGGCGGCGCGGCGCACCTGCCGGGTATGACGGCGGCCAAGACGGCTCTTCCCGTGCTCGGAGTGCCCGTGCAATCCAAGTCTCTCAGCGGCCTGGATTCACTCCTCTCTATTGTGCAGATGCCGGGTGGTATCCCCGTGGGCACCCTTGCCATCGGCAAAGCCGGGGCCATTAATGCCGCGCTCCTCGCCACCGCGATACTCGGCAACAAACATGCAACGTACCGCCGGGCCTACGAAAAATTCCGTGCGGAGCAGACGAAGAAAGTGCGAAAGGGGCATACGCTGCCACCAAGATCCGCCCCGTAATTTTTTCCTCTGCCCTGTTGTGCCACTGGTGGCTTTGTCGCTGTGAACTCTCCCCTCCTCCCCGGCTCGACTATCGGCATCCTCGGCAGCGGCCAGCTTGGGCGGATGCTCGCCATTGCTGCCAAGCAGCTCGGTTACCGCGTTGCCATTTACTCGCCGGAGACAAACACTCCGGCGGGACAAGTTGCGGACGTGGAGGCCGTTGGCGACTACCTCGACGAGGAGCGACTTGCAGACTTCGCCCAGCGCGTGAGCGTCATTACTTTCGAATTCGAGAACGTTCCTTCACGGGCCTCAGAAGTTGCCGCGCAACATACCATCGTCCGCCCCACCGGCAGCGTGCTGCACATAACGCAAGAGCGGTTGCGGGAAAAAGCTTTTTTGCGCGACCACGGCTTCCCCACCACGCCTTTCTGCGCGGTAAAGAGCTACGCCGAACTGCGAGCGGCCACACGCGAACTCGGCCTGCCCGCTGTGCTAAAAACCGCGAGTTTCGGGTATGACGGGAAAGGCCAGCAAAAGGTTTATGCGCAGTCCGACCTCGAAAGAGTCTTTGCGGCGCTCGGTGGTGCGGTGGGCATCTACGAAGCGTGGGTAGACTTCGAGAAGGAAATCTCCGTCGTCGCCGCGCGCACAGCCGACGGACAGTTCGCCGCGTACCCCGTCTTTGAGAACCGCCACGCCCACCACATCCTGGATGTAACCTTTGCCCCGGCCACCATCAGCCCGCAGCTCGCAAAAGAGGCAACAGATCTCGCCGCTGGCATTTTGGAAAAGCTCGGTGTGATCGGCCTGCTCACGGTGGAGATGTTCGTGACCAAGTCGGGCGAGTTGCTCGTCAACGAGCTGGCTCCGCGCACGCATAATAGCGGCCACCTCACGATTGACGCATGCACCACAAGCCAGTTCGAACAACAGATCCGGGCTGTTTGCTGCCTGCCGCTTGGCTCCACTGCGCTGCGTCACCCCGCTGCCATGGCAAACCTGCTTGGCGATGTCTGGTCCAAGGGCGAGCCAAATTGGGCCGCTGCGCTCAGGGACCCGGATGTAAAGCTGCACCTTTATGGCAAGGCCGAGGCACGCAAAGGCCGCAAAATGGGCCATTTGACGGCGGGCGCGCTGGGGGTGGAGGCGGCAATTGAGCGCGTAATCTCAGCGCGTGAGCGCTTGTTGAGCTGAGCGGCGTGATCGCCAAATTTCGTTGGCTGTCCGATCCGAACCTGCAGTCCACAACTCATCCCTCGCCAATTTTCGCGTCAAACTCGTCGTTACCAAGCACCTTGCCCACCGCCTGCTTCTCGGCCACTCTCTGACGTGCTCTTGCCCCTGAACTGTATGGCTCACCACTCGACTGACGTGACACCTGCCAGCCGTCAACTGTCCCCCGCCTGATGGCCCGCTTTTTGTTCATCCGCCTATTGCAAACGCTTCCGGTGCTTTGGGCGGTAGCCACGCTGACATTCTTTATGGTGCGGCACGCGCCGGGCGGTCCGTTTACGGCCGAGAAGAGTATCCCCCCAGAAATTCTCAAGCGTCTCGAGGCCCACTACGGTTTGGATAAGCCCGTGAGCGAACAATATTTGAACTTTCTCAAGTCCCTTGTGACCGGCACGCAGCCATCTATCCGTCACTCAAACCGCACTGTCGGCGAGATCATTCGCGAATCGTTCCCCGTGTCGCTGGAACTGGGCGCGTGGTCGCTCTTCGTCGCGCTGGCTCTAGGTGTGCCCGCCGGCATGCTCGCAGCGCAGCGGCCCAACACAGCGCGAGATTACTTGCCCATGTCTGCCGCGATGGTGGGTGTGTGCCTGCCCACCTTTGTGCTAGGGCCACTGGTGGTTTTGTTCTTCGCGCTGCAGCTCGGCTGGTTCCACACCTCCGGCTGGAGCACGCCCGGCGACCGGGTGCTGCCCGCGCTCACGCTGGGCTGCCATCTCGCTGCTTACATCGCGCGCCTCACGCGCGGTGGGATGTTGGAGATCATGGGACAGGACTTCATCCGCACGGCACGGGCTAAGGGCGCTTCGGGCTTGCGCATCCTCACGCAACATGCGCTGCGCGGCGGATTGTTGCCGGTCATCACCTTCCTCGGCCCAGCAGCGGCGGGCCTCATCACCGGCTCGTTTGTTATCGAGACCGTCTTCAACGTCCCCGGCCTGGGCAAATACTTCGTTGGCTCGGTCTTCGATCGCGACATTCCGGTGGTAGGTGGCACGGTGTTTTTTTTCTCCGCTATCATCCTGTTTTTCAACCTGCTCGTCGATGTCGCGCAGGCATGGCTCAACCCGAAGGTGCGCTTGGAATGAAGCCACGAAGACATTTTTCGCAACAAAGAGGCGCAAAGAAGCGCAAAGCCGATTCCTATGTTTCCACGCTCGGCCGCTGCCGCGTTCCAATCGCCTCGTTTCGAGTGTTTCGCGGGCACCTCGTTTTTGTGCCGCTTTGCGCCTCTTTGTGGCCATGACTGAATCGCCTCCTATCGTTGCCGCCTCCGAGCCCGTCGAGGCCGGCCACTCGCTGTGGCAGGACGCTTGGGCGCGCCTGCGGAAGAACAAACTGGCTCTCGCCAGCGCGTTCATCGTCGCCGCGCTGGGTTTGCTCTGCGTCGCCGCGCCGATTCTCCCCCCGCTGGCCAAGGTCGCCAAAGTTCCCGCTCTGACGCACGCCTACGACGAGCAAGACCTTGCGCTCGGCGCAGCCCCGCCCTCCGCCAAGCACTGGCTCGGCACCGACCATCTCGGGCGCGACCAGTTCACGCGCCTGCTCTACGGCGGGCGTGTCTCGCTCATGGTCGGACTCTGCGCGACCGGCGTGGCACTGACTATCGGCGTGCTCTACGGGGCCATTTCCGGCTTCATCGGCGGTAAGCTGGACGCCGTGATGATGCGCTTTGTGGACATCCTCTACGCGCTGCCATTCACGCTCTTTGTAATCCTGCTGACCGTGTGGCTTGGACGCGAGTTGTGGCTGCTTTTCGCAGCGATTGGTGCGGTGGAATGGCTTACGATGGCGCGGATCGTGCGCGGGCAAGTGGCGTCGCTGAAGCGAATGGAATTTGTCGAGGCCGCGCACGCGCTGGGCTTGCGCAAACGCCGCATCATCTTGCGCCACATGATTCCCAACGTGCTCGGTCCGGTCATCGTTTACACCACGCTCACGGTTCCGGCCGTGATGTTGCTGGAGGCGTTCCTGAGCTTCCTCGGCCTGGGCGTACAGCCACCGATGAGTTCCTGGGGCTCGATGATCAAGGACGGGGCGGACCGTATGGAGGAGTTCTGGTGGATGCTTGTTTTTCCCGCCGGCGCATTCAGCGCGACACTCTTCTGCCTCAATTTCCTTGGCGATGGTCTGCGCGACGCACTCGACGTACGAGCGAGCAAGGATTGAGACTAACGGACAAGACGACCAACCCGGCGGCGACCTAACCGCAATCGGCAACTGGATTTGGGCTAGGTTCCTGGTGTTTCCGTTTCGTCTTTGGTGCAAACGAGGCATCGAGCTTAAATTGCTTTAATTAAGGCCTGCTCTAAGATAAATCATACCGAAATTATTGCTATGTTGTACCGTCTCAGTTCCTCGCTGGCGCTTTTCTTCACTGTCGCCGCCCTTTCTGCCGCCGAGCCGCTGCGCGTGTTCATCCGCGCCAGCCAATCCAATCGCGGCAATGAAGTCCACGCACACCCGCGCTTCCTCGGCGAGTGGACCAAGCTGCTCACCGAGCGTGGCCTCAAGGTGGACGGCGGTCTCGAACTGCCCACCGCTGAGCAACTGGCGAAAACCGACGTGCTCGTCATGTTCGCACAGGACGGCGGCGCGTTTCCGAAAGGCCCGCTGCGCGATGGCTTCGAGGCGTTCCTTAAGCGCGGCGGTGGCGTGGTCGTACTGCACACAGCCGCGGTGCCGACCAAGTCCATTGAGGACGGCTCGGACTACTGGAAGTCGGTCATTGGCGGTTCCTGGGTGCATGGGAAGACCAAGTGGCTGGAGGGCAAGCTGTCCTTCTACTACGTCAACCGGACGCATCCCATTTCGATGGGCACGGCGAACTTCGACATCGATGACGAGATTTACTACGACCTCGACATGGATGCACGCGTGACGGTGCTCGGCGCGGCCTACACGCCGCACATGAGCGAGAGTCGGCGCAACCAGAAGAACGCCCAGCCGGGCGCGGGAAAAATCACGGTTTATGACATTCAGCCCCAGATGTGGACGTTCGAGAACCAACGCGACGGCGGCAAGCCGTATCGCGCTTTCACCAGCCTGCTCGGGCACAAGTTCGCGACGTTCAATCACCTTGCGTATCGCGCCGTGTTACTGCGCGGCATCGCGTGGGCGGGGCACCGCACGAATCTCGATGAGTTCGCCAAGGTGGAAGAAGTCGCCGCGTTGCGTTACCCCGAGGGAGGCACGCCGAGGCCGGCGGAGATTCCGCCCACGCTTGAGATTCATCCCGAGTTCAAGGTCTCGCTCGTGGCGAGCGAACCGCTCTTCAACAAGGCCATGAACATCGATTGGGACCCGGCTGGCCGCATGTGGGTTTGCGAGACGCCCGAGTATCCGGACGGCCGTTATGCGCCCGCGCCGAGCGACTACGTACAGCGCTGGCAGCCGGAGGCGAAGATTGGCACGGACAACCGTTATGAGCGCCCGGCTTACGATCGTCTCGCCATCCTCACCGATTCGAACGGCGACGGCGTGATGGACAAGAAGGAGATTTTTTACGAAGGGCTGGAACTGGTCACGAGCTTCGTCTTCCACCGCGACGGCGTCATCGTCGCGCAACCGCCCGATGTGCTGTTCATCCGCGACACGAACGGCGACGGCAAAGGCGACAAGGTGGAGAAACTCTACACAAACCTCGGCAACCGCGACACGCACGCCGTGCTCAACAACCTGCGCTGGGGCTTTGACGGCTGGATTTATGGCACCCACGGTTATAGCGGCACCAGCAGCGTGAAGAGTGGCGACGGGGCGAAAGACTTTGGCCCCGTCGGTTCCGGCGTGGTGCGCTTTAAACCCGACGGCTCTGCCTGGGAGCAATACTCCTCGAAGGGTGGCAACACTTGGGGCCTGCAAATTGCGTGGGACAACGAAGTGTTCTGGACCCAACCCACCAGCGGCAGCCTCGTGATGCACACCGTGATGGCCGAAAGCCAGCTCGCGAAAGCCGGCGTAAAGGGCCTCGCCAGTTTTCAAGTGGTGAAACCCAGCCCCAAGAGTTTCCCACTGATTCCCTATGACTCGCTGCCCTATGTGCAGATTGACTGGGTGGGCAGCTTCACGGCGGCCGCGGGCTGCGTGATTTACGACGGCGGCGCGTGGCCGGCGAAGTGGAACTACAGCTACTTCACCACCGAGCCGACGATTAACCTGCTGCATCACGAGTTCGTGAAGTCCACCGGCGTGAGCTACGCCGGCGAGAAGGAGACCGCGCGTGAGGAAACGGAATTTGTCGCTAGTCGAAATCTTTGGTTCCGCCCCATTGAGGTGCGCACTGGTCCGGACGGAGCGATGTATGTCGTGGACTTCTGCAACCAAGCCATCATCCATAACGACACGCGCGGCCCGAAGCACGGCCCCCGCAACGCGGCCATCCGCCCTGACCGCGACCACTACTACGGCCGCATCTGGCGCGTGGACCACAAGCAGGCAGTGAAGCTCACAGTGCCAAACCTCGCGAAGGCCGCTTCCGCCGACCTCGTGAAGGCGCTGGAAAATGTGAACGACCATACCCGCGCCACCGCCGTGCGCTTGCTCGTCGAAGCGAACAAGGCCGATGCCGCACCTGCGCTCAAGCAACTCGTCGCTTCGCAGAAGGCACCTCAGGCACGCGTGGCTGCGCTTTACGCGTTGAGCCGCATCGGCCAACTCGACGCAGCGACACTCACTGTAGCTGCGAATGACAAGGATGAAGCTGTCCGCAAAAACGCGGTGCGCGTGGCCGCCGCCGTCACGACGCCAAACAGCAAGGCGACCTCACTGAAACTTGTTCAGGACACCAACCCGCGCGTCCGCCTTGAAGCACTCAACGCCCTCGCCGCGCAGGATGTAGACGCCGCCACCGCCGCCGCGCTCGTCGCCGCGTATCCGTCTCTCGACGACAACTGGTCCAAGGCCGCGTTCCTCATCATCGCCGCGAAGTCGCCCGAGCTGTTCCTCGAAGCCGCCTTCAGTAGCGGCAATTTGCCCGCGCTTACGCCGCTGCTCACCGCGCTCACGGACCGCCTCGGTGCCGGCAGCCCCGACGGCGCGGCCAAACTTGTCGTCTCGCTCGCCGCGCGCCCTGCGTCCGCCGACGCGCTGAAGGTTGCGATGCTCAACGCCCTCGCCGCTGCATCGAAAGGTATCCCGCCGTCGTCCGCGCCGCTCTCCGCCGCGCTCAAGACGCTGCTCACTTCGCCAAACGCCCGCGTCGCCGCCGCCACCTTGCCGCTCGCCGTGCGTTGGGATGCCAACACCCTCGCGAACGAAGTGAAGTCCGTCGGGGCCGTGCTTGTGGCGAAGCTCGCGGACAAAACCCAGTCCGATGACGCGCGCGCGGACACCGCGAACATCCTCCTCGGCGTCCGCGCCGCCGTGCCCGCTGCGCCGAGCGCCATCTTCGCGCTGCTTAGCTCAGGCGCAAGCGCCGCGTTGCAGACGCGCGTAGTTGAAGCCCTCGGCGAGCAGACCGATGCAGCGCTTGCGACCGATTTGGCGAAGGTGCTCCCAAAGCTTGCGGCTGAAGCGCAGTCCGCCGCCTTGAACCAGCTCCTTAAGCGCACCACGTGGGCCACCGCGCTGCTCGGCGCGTTAGAGTCCGATGTCGTCCCGCCCGCGCTGCTCGGCCCGGCGAACATCCACCGTCTCCGCGTGCATCCCGACCCCGCCGTCTCGAAGCGCGCAAATGCCCTGATGGACAAACTGCGCGGCCCGGCAGCGAAGGAAAAGGCTGACTTGATTGCGAAGTTCACGCCCGAAGTGCAAAAGCCTGGCAATGCCACCAAGGGCAAGGAGCTGTTCGCCCAAAACTGTGCCAACTGCCATCTGCTCGGCCAGCTTGGCAATAATGTCGGTCCCAACCTCACCGGCATGGGCGCGCACGGTCCGACCGAATTGCTCGGCCAAATTCTCGACCCGAACAAGGAAGTGGACATCGCCTACGTGGCCGTGAGCGTCGAGACGAAGGATGGCGAACTCGTTGACGGCATCGTCGTCCGCGAGAACCAGGCCGTGCTGACGCTCAAAAACGCAACCGGCGAAAAGGAAGTGAAGAAGTCCGACATCAAGTCCCGCCGCAGCACTGGCCGCTCACTCATGCCGGAGGGCTTTGAGGCGCTTGGCGCGGAGGGCCTGCGCGACCTGCTCGCATTCGTTGCGGGCTCGGAAACGCGTTTCCGTTTCGTGGACTTGAGCAGCGCCTTTACCGCCAGCACGCGCGACGGGCTTTACGCCGGCAAGGAGCCGAACCAAGGCTCGTTACCGCTGGTGAAGACCGGCGCGGTGAATGCCTTCGGCGTGCCCTTCAACGTCGTTGACCCCGCCAAACTCCCGAAAAACGTGATGGTGCTCAAGGGCGGCCCGGCGAACGTTTACGCCCAAAAGAATTTCCCGCAGACCGTCGAGGCCAAGGTCGGCTTCGCCGCGAAGCAGCTCCACATCCTCGGCAACGTCGGCGGCTGGGCTTTCCCATATGGGCAGGCCGCCGAGGAGTCACTGAAAATTACCGTCCACTATGCCGGCGGGAAAACTGAGGTGCTGGCCTTCAAGAACGGCGAGGAAATCGCTGACTACATCCGCGAAGTAGAAGTGGAGAAGTCCAAGCTTGTGCGCGGCATCACCGGCAACGGCAGCCAAGTCCGCTACGCCAGCCGCAAGCTCACCGGCGACGGCGTCATCGAAAAGCTCACCTTCGAGAGCGCCGGCAAAATCGTAGCCCCCACCACGCTCGCCATTACCGCCGACCTCAGTGCCGAGCCCGCTCCCGGCGCGAACACCCCGCCGCCCGCGTCTGCCCCGAAAGGCGACGGCAAGAAGGACAAGAAAGCCGCTGCTGCTGATCCAGTTTGCGGCCGGGACGCAGTCCAACCTGCTGGTGACG
>VHDH01000046.1 GCA_016871445.1 Verrucomicrobiota bacterium
TCCAAACCAGGTCATCAACGGCCATGCGTTTGACCGGCATCGCATTTACTCCATCGCCGCCTTGAACCACTCCTGCGCCTCTTCCAACTCCTTCAACTGAGAGCAATAGCAGGCCAGGTTGTAACGAACTGACCAGTCCTTGAGGAATCGCTCCGCCACATCCAACGAAAGCTCCTTGGCCTCGCGGGTCCGGCCCATGCGATAGAGCGCTACTGCAGCATGGACGCCACCGAATTCGTCCTGGGGAAGCTCCCGGTTTAAAGTGTTGGCGATCTCGTAGGCCATCGGCCACTGCTTCGCATCGGCACAGACTTGATATCGCAGCTTGAGCACTGTCAGGCCTAACGTCCAAGCTCAGCGAAGGCCTCGGCGGCGGCGGTGGAGCGCACCGTGCGCTCACGATTTCCCGCGACGCTCGAACGGACTGCGGAGAGGCCGTTCGCTGCAGCGCACTGGTTAGGCCACGTCATCGTCATACTCAACTCTTCCCAAAATAGCGCTTCGTGTCTGGCTTTAGCCAGAAAATCAGCAAGGGAATGCACGCCGGCAAAAAACACGCACTCGTCATGCCGAGGCAGATGACAACAAGGTCGAAAGTCCAAAGCCAAGGTCGAGGAGCAAGAATGAGTGGGAGCAAGCAGACAACGAACAAAACAATGCCAACAAGGAGCAAGAGAACGCCGGTGATGCGAGCCGCGGTCACTGACATCTCGGTGTCGCTCGGGTCAGCAAAGAAGAAGAAAAGTGAAAAGGCAGCGACAGCAAGGTAAAGCAAACACAGGAGGCCACAGTAAATCTTGAACCACAGAAGAACCTTCGGTGGCTGGCTGATGGTGGTGTCTGGAGTCATGTGGTGTGCAGTGGCCTAACAGTTTAGTGAACCGCAATTCCTGCGGTTTTATTATAAAATGCGGTTTTATTAGCGGGGTATTCCCCTGTCTAGCCTAAACCAGTCTGCATTTGCTGGCCTTGTCAGCGGTCTTTGAAATCGCCCTTAAGGAAACCATAAATTTCTGCTTTGTCACCTCGGCGATGATGTTTTCGAAACATTGCCGTACGCCGCTTTAATGCTTTAGGGTGCTGGGGCCAAGGGAATTAGTGTTCAATTCCCTCCAAGGTTCGATCTGCGACCTATTTGGTTATCTTGGTGTGGCACTCGACAAACAGGCGCGTAAGTTTTTTGATGTCTCCGCACGTCACCTATGAAAAACGTCACTGTCATTACTCACCCGCTCGTTCAACAAAATCTCACTCGCCTACGGGACAAGTCGACGCAGCCGGAGGAGTTCCGCCGCGCGTTGGGAGAAGTCGCGGCGCTGATGGTATATGAGGCTACAAGAACTTTCGCTACGCAGCCGGTCACGGTGCGGACGCCGTTGGAGCAGACGCGCGGCGTAAGGCTGAAGCACGAGGTTCTGTTGGTACCCGTGTTGCGTGCCGGACTGGGAATGCTTGACCCCATCTTGCGCTGCATCCCGCACGCACGAGTGGGCTTCATTGGCCTCAAACGCAACGAGCACACGCTCGAAGCGGCGACCTATCACAAGAGTCTGCCCAGTCAGTTAAGCGACTTTGAAATTATCCTCATGGATCCGATGCTTGCCACAGGTGGTAGCTCGGTTTCCGCGCTGGATTTATTATCGGAGCGCGGAGCGAGGCGCGTTCGGCTGGTAAACCTGCTAGCCGCTCCGGCGGGCATAAAATTCGTGCACCAGCACTATCCGGATGTCCCCATTTTTACCGCTGCGTTAGATCGTAAGCTCAACCACAAAGGCTACATCGTGCCCGGCCTCGGCGATGCGGGCGATCGGCTCTTCGGGGTATGAAATGACATGAGCGGGCGGAGTCCAGCGTTGCCGCGCCGCGGTCTTCACTTTGTCAAGTAGGGGCTACAGGTAGCGATTTTACCCCGATACATTTTATGTTTACTCAGAAGCACAGCCTTGCGGTCAGAGGACGTGGTGCTGGTCATTCGCGACGGCGCGCACAGGATTAGATGACGCTTGAGTTGTGACAATGAGGACACAGTGGGACAGTTTGAAAAGCGGTTCCTTGAATCGTCATTTGCCTCAGGCTTGAAATGGTCTATAAAAGCGCTGCAGAATTTCACTTGGCGGTTGGCACGGCCCCGGCTTCATTTGAAGTATAAACGGTCACAAATTTTGAACGCATTGACTGACGAAAACTCCTGACATCAAACCAAACAAGACATGAAAAAATTCTTCCAGATGGGCAAACGCTTCCTGCTCTTCATCGCGGTGAACCTGTTGGTGATGATCACCCTCACCATCGTGTTTCAGATCGTGCTGCACTTCTTCCCGCAGCTCGGTGGTCGGCGCGGCACGGAGGGCTGGCTGGGCTACTTGGCGGTATTCAGCCTCATCATGGGCTTCGGCGGCGCTTTCATTTCGTTGGCACTTTCGCGCGTGATGGCCAAGTGGATGATGGGGGTTCACGTCATTGACCCGCAGACCAGCGACTCCGAGCAGCGAGAACTGGTCCGCATGGTCCATGGTTATGCCCAGCGGGCGGGTCTGCCAGCTATGCCCGAGGTCGGCATTTATGAGTCGCCCGATGTGAATGCCTTCGCAACCGGCCCGAGCAAGTCTCGCTCGCTTGTCGCCGTGTCCACCGGGTTGCTCCACCGGATGAACCGCACCGAAACCGAGGGTGTCATCGCCCATGAAGTCGCACACATCGCCAATGGAGACATGGTAACAATGACCCTGGTGCAGGGAGTCATAAACGCATTCGTCATTTTCCTCTCGCGCGTGCTGGCGTTCCTCGCCGCTCAAGCCCTAGCCGGCAATCGGAGTAGCGACGATGACCGGCCCTCCATGGGCCAGGCGTTCCTCGAATTCGCGCTCGTCATTGCATTTGAAATCCTTTTCACGCTGCTCGGTGCTATTGTGGTCGCGTGGTTCTCGCGGAAGCGCGAGTTCCGTGCCGATGCCGGTGGGATGTTGCTCGCGGGCAAAGCCCAAATGGTGGGTGCGCTCCAAGCTTTGCAGCGCATCTACGATCCTCAGCTGGCGTCCGAAGGAGCTAGTTCGGGCCTCCAGGCGCTGAAAATCTCTGGCAAGTCTGGCGGCCTCATGGCGTTGTTCGCCACGCACCCTCCGCTTGAGGAGCGCATCGCGCATCTCGAAAGTCTTGGACGATGAGCGTGAGCGGCAGGCGGCGTTTGGTGAAAAATTTCTTTCCGCGCGCCGTTGCCAAATGAATCTTCGCGTTTGATATGGCCGCGCGCAAAACCAGGCTAACCTCCCGCAAGACGCGCACGCCGCCGTTGTCAATTCAGGCCGACGCACCCGACCCCGACGCACGCCCACAGGGTACACCCTCTCCCAATGTAGACCTCCCGACGCCAAGCGAGGCCTTGGATCGCGCTCGTTTGCCCTACGATGGCGAGAGCGCCATCAAGCTTTACCTTCGCGAGATCGGCCAGGTGCCGCTGTTGTCCGTGTCAGAGGAAATCGCGCTGGCCGCCAAAATCCGTCAAGGCGACAAAGCTGCGCGTGAGCAGATGATCAAGGCCAACCTCCGGCTTGTCGTGAAGATTGCGCACGATTACGACTGGCTCGGTATGCCGCTGC
This sequence comes from Verrucomicrobiota bacterium, assembly GCA_016871445.1. Lineage (GTDB taxonomy): Bacteria > Verrucomicrobiota > Verrucomicrobiia > Limisphaerales > SXTU01 > SXTU01. The sequence goes on from VHDH01000046.1 coordinate 3,597, forward strand.
TAGATCTAATCAACGAAGGCAACATCGGCCTGATGAAGGCCGTCGAGCGCTTCGATCCGGAGAAAGGCGGCAAGCTTTCCACCTACGCCGCTTGGTGGATCAAGCAGTCCATTAAACGCGCTCTCGCCAATCAGGGTAAGACTATCCGCCTGCCAGTGCATTTGGTGGATAAGATTTCCCAGATGCGCCGCGTGGCGATGAAGCTCCAAGAAGAGTTTGGTCGAGAACCGACCGACGAGGAACTGGGCGAGGAAATGGGCATGACCGCCAGCCGCGTCGCCCAGCTTCGTACCGCCGCGATTCGCCCCGCCTCGCTCGATGCGCCCGTCGGCGACGAGGATGACTCGCATCTCTTTGGTGACCTTATTGAGGACGAACAGGCCGAGACGCCCTATGAGCAGTTGGAGGAAAAAACTGTTACCTCGATGCTGCGCGACATGGTCAAAATCTTGCCGCCGCGCGAGGCAACAATCCTAGCCTTTCGTTTCGGCCTCGACGGCGGCCCTGAACGCACGCTGGAAGAGGTTGGTCAGAAGTTTGGCGTCACCCGCGAGCGCGTTCGACAGATTCAGAATGTTGCACTTAACAAGCTACGGCGCATGATCGACAAGCGCGAGGCATAGGAACTCTAGTACCATTGACCGGCACCAACCACGACTCATCAAAAGCCAGCTGCCCGTGCTAAGGTTGGTGATGCTTAGCTGTCGCCCTACTTCCCCGGCTACGCAACTTTCCAAACTATTAATCTCACCAGTTTAAGTTCGTTTAAACGTCACCCCGTATGAACAAAAAAGTTACTGCCGCGGAGATTGCTGCTGCTATCCGCAACGTGCCGGATTTCCCCAAGCCTGGCATTCAGTTCAAGGACATCACGCCCGTCCTCGCTGACGGACGGCTCTTCGGCGGCACGATTGACCTCCTCTGCGAGAGCTACCAGCCTGGCGACGTGGACGCCGTGGTGGGCATCGATGCGCGCGGCTTCATTTTCGCTTCGGCTGTTGCGGTGCGGTTGGGGGCGGGTTTTGTGCCCGTGCGTAAAAAGGGCAAGCTTCCCTATGCCACGCATGAACAGAGCTATGACCTGGAATACGGCTCTAATACAGTCGCCATCCACATTGACGCCGTAAAGCCCGGTGAGCGCGTGCTGCTCGTGGACGACCTGCTCGCGACCGGCGGCACAGCTTCGGCGGCGGTTCATCTGCTTGAGAAAATCGGCGCAAAAATTCTCGAGGTTCATTTCCTCATCGAACTTCAATTTCTGCAAGGCCGCGGCAAGCTTAAGGGTTATCCCGTCAAGTCGCTCGTGAGTTACTGACTTGCCGACCTCAAGCTTTTTGGCGCCGATCCATGATGGAAAGTCAAATTTGTGAACCAAAGGAAGAGACTAGGACATTTCAAGGTGCTTTCCTCAAATGTAAGTCGGCCCTTAAACGCCCAACGGGCTTGAAAAGCTTTAGATTTCGCCACTAATTTTTCCCTATGATGAAAGCGATTTATTTTACCGGGTTAGCCGCGCTGGCGCTCGTGTTCACGGGCCAGGCCGCCGAACTGCCCAAGGGCAAGACCGGTGGTGCGGCCCGCAACGCCATCAATCCCGGCGAGGCCACGCGCGAGGCCGCGCTGGCCGCCAAGAAGTTTAAGCTCGCGCCCGGCCTCAAGGTCGATCTCTGGGCCGCCGAGCCACTCCTCGCCAACCCCGTAGCCTTTTGCATTGATGAGCGCGGGCGCATCTTTGTGTCCGAGACGCATCGTCTGCACCAGGGCGTCACTGACATTCGCGGGCACATGAACTGGCTCGACGAGGAGTTGGCCGCGAAGTCCACCGACGACCTGCGGCAGCTTTTCATCCGCCACAAATACGACGGCAAGACCAACATCTCCGAGCGTGTCACGCTCATTGAGGACCGCACGGGCAGCGGGGTGGCGACCCATTACAGCAACTTCGCTGACGGGATTTTCAATTCACCCGTGGACGGCATCGCGTCCGGCGTGCTTGCGCGCCGGGGCAACGTGTGGCTCGCCAACATCCCCAACCTGTGGCTGCTGCGTGACAACGACGGCGATGGCCAGACCGACGGCGCGAAGGATCTGCGCAAGGCTGTGTTCACCGGCTTCGGCGTACGCGTGGGATTCCTTGGGCACGACTTGCATGGGCTGACGATCGGGCCGGACGGCAAGCTCTATTTCAGCATCGGCGACCGCGGCGCGAACGTGAAATCGCTCGAAGGGAAGACGGTTGCCAACGCGGAGATGGGCGCGATCTACCGCTGCAACCAGGATGGCAGCGACTTGGAAATCTTCCATTACGGCCTGCGCAACCCGCAGGAGCTGGCCTTCGACGAGTTTGGCAACCTCTTCACCGGCGATAACAACTCCGACGGCGGCGACCCCGCGCGCTGGGTGTATGCCGTCGAGGGCGGCGACACCGGTTGGCGCATCGGCTGGCAGTTCATCGAGAGCGCGCCGTGGACCACGCGGCGCGGCCCGTGGCTCGGTGAGCGGATGTGTTTCCCGGAGGACCGCGCAGCGCACATCTTGCCGCCGATTGTGAACATCGCCAACGGCCCCAGCGGTTTGGCCTACTATCCCGGCACCGGCCTGCCGGAAAAATACGACCGCCACTTCCTGCTCGTGGACTTTAAGGGCGCCAGCACGGCGAGTGGCATCTGGAGCTTCAAGATGCAGCCCAAGGGCGCGGGCTTCGACCTCGTCGAGAAGGAGCAGTTCCTCTGGAACGCGCTCGCGACGGACGTGGACTTTGGCTACGACGGCCGCGTTTATTTTTCCGACTGGATCGAAGGCTGGGGCATGCCTGGCAAGGGCCGGCTCTACTGCATTTCCGATCCCAGCACCGTGAAGAACGCCGACGAGGTAAAAACCCTTTTTGCCGCCGGTTTCACGCAGCGGTCCGTGGCGGAACTCAAGGGCCTGCTCGCGCACCGCGACATGCGTGTGCGGCAGGAAGCGCAGTTCACGCTCGTGGAGAAGAACGCCGTGGGCACGCTCATCGAGGTGGCGGCCAAGTCCGAGGCGCAACGCCCGCGCTTGCACGCGATCTGGGGCCTTGGCCAGCTCCTGCAGCAGAAGAATCTCGCGGCGAGCGACCGCACGCAAATCCGCGCCGCATTCCAGCCATTGCTTGCGCAGGTCGGTAATGACGAGATCGCCGCCCAGGCCGCCAAAGTGCTCGGCGACGCGCAAGACATACCCAGCGGCCCCCATCTCATTCCGCTGCTCTCCTCACAAAACTTGCGTGTTCGGCACCTTGCCGCCCTTGCGCTCGGCAAAATCCGCGAACCGCACGCCGTGCCCGCGTTGGTCAAGTTGCTGGCCGACAACGCGGACAAGGACGCCGTGCTCCGCCACTCCGGCGTGATGGGCCTGCTTGGCTGCGCAGACACGCACGGCATCGCCGCGCTCAAGACGCACGAGTCCCCCTCCGTCCGCATCGCTGCCGTCGTCGCGCTGCGGCGGCTGGAGCGCCCGGAAGTTGGCCAGTTCCTCAGCGACGCGAACGGCCGCGTCATCCTCGAAGCCGCCCGCGCCATCAGCGAGATTCCCATCACGCAGGCCTTGCCCGCGCTCGCCGCATTGCGGCCGGACTTTGGCAAGCTGACGCCCGAGCAGCGCCCGGCGCTCGCCCGTCGCATCCTCAGCGCCAACTATCGGCTCGGCGATGCCGCCTCGGCTGCCCGGCTCGCTGGCCTCGCTGGAAATGCCGACCTGCCCGATGCTGTCCGTGCGGAAGCGCTCGACTTGCTTGCGGAGTGGGCCAAGCCCTCCGGCCGCGATCGCATCACCGGCCTCTGGCGTCCGTTGCCCGCGCGCGATGCGAAGGTGGCCGGCAGCGCCGCGAAGCCCATGCTAACCGCTGCCCTCCGCACCGGGGCAACGCCCGTCCGCCTCGCCGCCGTGAAGGCCGCGAGTCAGCTCGATATCGCCGACGCGAATCCCGCGCTGGCGGAACTGGTCGCGGATACGAAGGCGGACACGAAGGTGCGCGTGGAAGCGTTGACCCGACTGGCCGCGGCCAAGGACGCGGGGCTGGAGATCGCTTTGACCACTGCCGCACAGGACAAGGCCGAGCCGCTGCGCGTTGCCGCCACGACCATTCGCGCCAAGTCCGCCAAGGGCGGCAGCGCCGTCGCGCCGTTGCGGGCTATCCTCGCCGCGGGCACCACTGGCGAGAAGCAGAACGCCATCATCTCGCTTGGTGGCATCCCTGGCAAAGAGGCCGACAACGTCATCGCCGGGCTCGTGGCCGACCTCGCGGTCGGGAAGCTCGCCCCCGAGCTGCTGCTCGAAGTATTGGAGGCCGCCGACAAGCGCACGGATGCGGGCGTCTCGGCTGCGCTCGACAAGTTCAAGGCGCAGCGCAAGGCGGACGACTTGCTCTGGAGCTGGCGCCTCGCGCTGGCCGGCGGCAACGCGGCGAACGGAAAAAAGATTTTCCTCGAAAGGGTGGAGGCCTCTTGCGCCCGCTGTCACAAGGTCGGCCCCGACGGCGGCGAGGTCGGCCCCGTGCTCGATGGCATCGGTTTGAAACAGACGCGCGAATATCTGCTCCGGTCGCTGGTCGCGCCCAATGCGGAGATCGCGCCCGGCTTCGAGAGCCTGATCGTGGTGCTGAAGGACGGCCGGAACTTCGCCGGCGTCGCGCGGCCCGGTGGTCCTGACGAAGTGGTCATCAACTCGCCCGAGGACGGCGTGATGAAGTTCAAGAAGGCGGAGGTGGCGAAGATTCAGAAAGGCCAATCCGCCATGCCCGACACGATGATCCTCGTCCTCTCCAAGCGCGACATCCGCGACCTGGTCGAGTTCCTCGCGTCGCTGAAGTAGAGGAGGAAAGTGGTTTAGTAATTAGTGATTAGTGATTGGTCGGCGCGCCGTCCATCGCGCGTTTCGCCACTTACTAGGTTCCCGGTGATTTCAGTGGATTATACTCGAGGAGTCCGTCCTCGCACCGGAGGCGCGTCTCAAAGCCGATGGAAAGCTGGGTGAAACCCAGCGCACCCACCGGATCAGATGGCGAGCAGTCCGCGCCCCGGCGGGGCGCATGAGTCACCATAACTTCTTAGCCGGAACGATGCAGTTGCACGGGGAGCGCACGCGTCCCGCGTGCCGTCGTGTCCGTCCCGGACACGACTTCCTTCACCATTTTTCTGCGCACCGTTTGGGGCATGAAGATGGAGGGACGAAGTTTCCGGCGGGACGCCGGAAACCGCACGCCGGAGGCGTGCGCTCCCCGATCCCAACTGCATCGTTCCCGCCTAGGGCGTTCATGCGCCCCGCTCGGGCGCGCGGAGGTTGGCGGGCCCACCGGTGGGTGCACCGCGTTGCGGCAGCCGATGGTGATGAGGGCGTTGTGTCGGACGGAGCTTGCGACAGTCATGAGGCTTGCAATTCCGGGGCGGATGACTAGGTTCAGGCCGACCCGCTACCATCACCTCAACTGCCCTCAAAATGAACCGAAACCAACTCACCGGTGGTGTCAAGGGACGGCTTTCCTCAAGCGCGTTCACCCTCATCGAACTCCTTGTCGTCATTGCGATCATCGCGATCTTGGCGGGAATGTTGTTGCCGGCGTTGAGCAAGGCGAAGGCTAAGGGGCTGGGCACGAAGTGTCTGTCCAACAACAAGCAACTCCAACTGGCTTGGCATCTCTACTCGGGCGACAACGATGATCGGCTGGTGCTCAACGACCATGTGGGCGGAGGCCTAGCGGGCACAAATCGGTCTTGGGCGAACGGCTGGATGCAGCAACCAAATGGAGTCCATAATGCTGCCTGCCCGGGGTGCGACACTAACCCTGCTTATTTCATGAGCGGGCTCTTGGGTCGCTATGCCGGTAACGCCGGTATTTTCCAGTGCCCGTCGGACAAAACACCCTACCCGGGAAGCGGCAGGCAAGTGCCTTATGTGCGAAGCGTCTCCATGAACATCTTCATGAACCGGACAGCGGGAGCAGTGAATTCTGCCGGGTATACCGTTTTTCGCCGGGAATCGCAGATTGGAAGGCCCTCCGATAACTTCGTGTTCATGCATGAATCCCCGCAGACCATTGAGGACTGCATTTTCCGTTCCGACTTGGGGACTGCAGGGACGGGCGGTGCCAACCCAAGTTGGCGGGCGGCACATAACCTATTTGAAAACCCCCCCGCCGCCCTCCACGCTGGAGCAACTTCCATAAGTTTTGCGGATGGTCATGCTGAATCCCACAAGTGGAACCAGTTGGGCACTTGGAATGGGGTCACCGTCGTCGCTAACAATACTATCGATGTTGACTGGCTGAAGAGCCGGGCATGCCAATAACCGAGTTCGCACATGCCAATCAAATTTGCGCCGAAAGCACGCGGCTTCACCCTCATCGAACTCCTCGTCGTCATCGCGATCATCGCGATCTTGGCGGGGATGCTGTTGCCGGCGTTGAGCAAGGCCAAGCAGAAGGCGCAGGCCACACAGTGCTTGGGGAACATGAAGCAGCTCCAGCTCGCGTGGAATCTGTATTACGACGACAACAATGGCCGGCTGGTGCGCAATAGTGCGCCGGGGGCGTTGAACCCGGGCACCAACCAGTCTTGGTGCGTGGGCAACATGCGGGCGGCCACCCCGGATGGCAGCGCTACCAACACGGCGTTCTTCATGGACGCGCTGCTGGGCCGCTACGCGAACGCGGCCAAGGTGTTCAAATGCAGCTCCGACAAGACGATCTACACCCCCACCGGCCAGCCCTACGCGCGCAGCGTGGCGATGAGCACTTGGATGAACAACACGCCGCGGAACGGAGCGCCGCCCGCGCCGCAGTATCAGTTTTACCAGCGAATTGAGCAGTTGAACCGTCCCTCCGATCTGTTCGTTTGGGTGGATGAGGACGGCGTTACGATTGACAACGGGGACTTCCGCCTGGATTTGGACCAGTTCAACACTTTCAACAACGCGCCGTCCGCCATGCACAGCCAGTCCAGTGCGATCGGGTTCGCTGATGGCCACGTCGAGCTGCATCGTTGGAATCAGGTGCAGACGGTGACTGCGACCTACCTGGCGTCTCCGGTCATCCGGCCCGCGAATAACACGACGGACGTTACCTGGCTCAAGAACCGCGCGACGGAGCGGCAGTGAGGAACCGTCCTTTCTTTCAATCAAACGCCAATGAAACTGATCGGTAACTTGGTTCGCCGTCGCGGCTTCACCCTCATCGAACTCCTCGTCGTCATCGCGATCATCGCGATTCTGGCGGGGATGCTGCTGCCGGCGCTGGCCAAGGCGAAGGACAAGGCGATGGCAGCGAAGTGCATTTCCAACAACAAGCAGCTGCAGTTGGCATGGATCCTTTACTACGATGATTTCGACAGCCGGATATGTCGCGGTGGCAATGGTGGGGCGTTGAGCACAACGAACAACACTTGGTGTGCGGGGTGGATGCGACCCGGCGGCGGCGTTTACGCGGCCGGCGATGAGACGAACACCGCCTTCTTCATGAATGCGCAGTTGGGCCGCTACGCTCAGGCTGCGGCGATCTTCAAGTGCCCGGCGGACAAGTTCAAATACCCCGGCACCGTCGACACCTTTTGCCGAAGCGTCTCCATGAACAACTGGATGAACGGGAGCGCGAGAATGCTCACGAATCCTGGCTTCACCCCGGTGCCAAAGGTCTATGTCCGAGTGACGGATATTTCCGCGCCGACCGACAAATACGTCTTTCTGCATGAGGATCCCAACAGCATTGATGATGGGTATTTCGCGATTGATATGTCGGTGCCTAATGGCTGGGGATCGGACAACCGTCCCGCCGCCGTGCACAATGGAGCTACCGCGTTTGGCTGGGCGGACGGCCGGGCGGAGATGCGCAAGTGGAACAGCGTGCAACTCGCCGTCGGCGCCGCAATCCCCAACGTGCAACGATTAAATAACGCCTTCAGCGGCCCAGGCTCCGACATCGAATGGCTCAAGTTGCGAACGACGGAGTAATACCAACTCTGGGTGTAATCCGGTAAAATCATGCGCCAGCCCGCTGCGCTTCTCCCTCTCCCTTTTCGCAGAAAGGGGAGAGGGCCGGGGTGGGGGGTTAGCCGCGGCGGCGATGGTGGCCCCTCCCCTCATCCGGCCTGCGGCCATCTTCTCCCCTCGCTGCGCGAAGGGAGCAGGCTCCCCGCTTCACCCACTTGGGATTCTACCGGTATTCTCCAGTAGTTGGTATAACAGTTTCCCCCTTTCCCCACCGGCGCGCGGCCCCTAAACTGCGCGCCGTTTTGCTTTAATGCCCAGCGTTTTCCTCAAGACCTACGGTTGCCAGATGAACGAGCGCGACAGCGAGGCCGTCGCCGCCCAGCTCGTTGCTAAGGGTTACTCGCTCGCCCCGTCCGAAGCCGTCGCGGACGTGGTGCTGCTCAACACGTGCAGCGTGCGCGACAACGCCGAGCAGAAGGCCGTGGACAAGATGACCAATCTGGCTGGGCAGTTCCGCAAGCAGCGACCCGGCGTGTTACTGGGCTTCCTCGGCTGCATGGCCCAAAGCCGGGGCAGGGAACTGATTGACCAACTTCCCGATGTGGACTTGGTGGTCGGCACCCAGAAGTTCCACCGCGTGGCGGATTATGTGGATGACCTGCTCGCCGGCCGCCGCGACAAGATCGTGGACACGGAGGAAGAACGCGGCAGCGAGGCGGCCATCAAGGAACACCTGCTTACCGGCGCGGCCAAGTCCAAGTCCGTGACCGCCTTCGTCAGCATCATGCAGGGCTGCAACCAGTATTGCACCTTCTGCATCGTGCCCTACACGCGCGGCCAGGAGCGCAGCCGGACCATTCCTGACATCGTGGCCGAATGCCGCGAACTCGTCGCGCGCGGGGTGAAGGAAATCACGTTGCTCGGGCAGATTGTGACGAGCTATGGCCGAAGGGAAATTCCTGAGCGAGAGGGCAAGTCCGCTTTCGTCCAGCTGATCGAGACCGTCCACGCCATCGAAGGGTTGCAGCGCATCCGCTTCACCTCGCCGCATCCGAAAGGCTACGGCGATGATTTGGTGGCGGCATACGGGCGGTTGCCGAGGCTCGTGGAGAGCGCGCACTTGCCCGTGCAATCCGGCAGCGACCGCGTGCTTAAGCTCATGCACCGCGGCTACACTCGCGCGCGCTTCCTCGATATCATCGCGAAACTCCGCGCTGTGAAGCCCGCGATGGGCATCACCACGGACATCATCGTGGGCTTTCCCGGCGAGACCGACGCGGACTTCGCGGAGACGCTTTCGCTGGTGCGCGAGGTCGAGTTCGACAACGCCTTCGTCTTCAAATACTCGCCCCGCCGCGACACCCCGGCGGCCGTGATGCCCGACCAGTTGCCCGAGGAAGTCATCGAAGCCCGTCACGCCGAACTGCTCGCTGCCGTCAATGTTATCGCCGAGCGGAAGAACAAGGCCTGCGAAGGCAGTGTCGCGGAAATCCTCGTGGAAGGCCCGAGCCGCAAAAACGCCGCCCGGCTCGAGGGTCGCACCCGGTCGAACAAAATCGTTGTCTTTGAGGGCAGCGAGCGGCACATCGGCCAAGTGATGGACGTGAAGATTGTCCACGCCGCACCGTTTACACTGTATGGCGACCCAGCGATTGTGAATCTGGGTTGAGCCGTTGCTGTCGTGGTCAGCCTTGGCGGGTTTGTGACGACGGCGTCCGCAAACAGCAAGCGCGGGTTCATGGCATTCGCTTTGAATGCGACCGCTGCGAATGATCGTCAGCATTTTTAGCGATGCTAAATATTTTTGGATCCTCCAACGGTCGGCTGTGCGACGGCTCGTCGAGGCGTGACTTCCTCCGGGTCGGCGCGCTCGGCATGGGCGGGCTGGCACTGCCGCAGTTGCTGGAGGCAGAGGCCCGCGCCGGGGTGGGCAAATCTCATAAGGCGGTCATCATGATTTACCTCGTCGGCGCGCCGCCGCATCAGGACATGTATGACCTGAAGATGGATGCACCCGCGGAGATTCGAGGCCCCTTCCGCCCCATCAAGACCAACGTCCCCGGCATCGAGATTTGCGAGCACCTGCCGCGCTTGGCGCGCATCATGGACAAGCTCGTCCCGCTGCGCTCGGTTTATGGCTCACCCGACGGCGACCACGATTCCTTCATCTGCTACACGGGGCGGCACAAACGCATTCAACCGCCCGGCGGCTGGCCGGCCATCGGCTCCGTGGTGTCGAAGTTCCTAGGATCGGTGGACAAGTCCGTACCACCGTTCGTCGGCCTCGCGCCGAAGGCGGGGCACCCGCCGTATGGCTCACCGGGTTTACCCGGCTGCCTTGGAGCGCCGCAAGCCGCGTTCCGTCCCGCGGGCGAAGGCATGAGCGACCTCACGCTCAACGAGATTTCCCCCGCCCGCCTCAAGGACCGCAAGTCGCTGCTCGCATCTTTCGACCACCTCCGCCGCGACGTGGACAACAGCGGCGTGCTCGACGGCCTCGATGCCTTCCAACAACGCGCGCTCGGGATGCTGACCTCCAGCAAGCTCGCCGAGGCGTTGGACGTCTCAAAAGAGGACGAGAAGACCCGGGAGCTTTACGGCAAAGGCTTCACTGCGAACTATGGCGATGGTGCCCCGCGCAACCTCGAGCACTTCCTGATGGCCCGTCGGCTTGTTGAAGCCGGGGCGCGTGTGGTGACACTGAATTTTGGCCGCTGGGATTTTCACTCGGACAACTTCAACGAAGCGAAAAACACGCACCTGCCCTATTTCGACCAAGGCATGGCCGCACTCGTGCAGGATTTGCATGAGCGGGGCATGGCCAAGGACGTAGCGGTCGTGGCGTGGGGCGAATTCGGTCGCACCCCGACCATCAACAAGGAAGCGGGCCGCGACCACTGGCCACGCGTGGGCGGTGGCTTGCTGGCGGGCGGTGGCTTCCGCACGGGGCAGGTCATCGGCGCGACGGACCGGCTGGGCGGCGAGATTGCCGAGCGTGGTATTCACTTCGGCGAGGTTTTTGCGTCGCTCTACCAGCACTTAGGTCTCGATCCGCACGCCACGATGTTCACCGACCTCGCGGGCCGTCCGCATCCGCTCGTGGACCACCAGCACGAGGTGATGAAGGAATTGGTCGGTTGACGTCTGCCCTAGGCGGCCATCGTTGCACGCTGAATGAGGGGATTAACTGGCGGCAGTCACATGGTCACCACCGTTTTCTCGTGACGCTGCGCCCGTAAGCCGATTAGTTTTCAAAATTTCCCTCAACTAACTACTGCGTCACAGAATGTCACCTTTTCTTGCTGAACTTATCGGCACCGCGATCCTTATACTCTTGGGCGACGGTGTTGTCGCGAACGTGTTGCTCAACAAATCCAAGGGGCAGAACTCCGGCTGGATCGTTATCACCACTGGCTGGGCGCTCGCTGTTACAGTGGCGGTTTATTGTGTGGGTAGCATCAGCGGCGGGCATTTGAACCCCGCTGTGACGGTCGCGATGGCGAGCCTCGATAAGCTTAGTTGGGACTTGGTGCCCGTTTACATCGCCGCACAAATGGCCGGCGCAGTCCTCGGCGCGATCCTCGTGTGGCTCGCATATTTGCCGCACTGGGCCGAGACGGAAAGCCAAGGCGCGAAACTTGGTACCTTTTGCACCGGCCCCGCCATCCGAAATCCACGCGCCAACCTGGTCTGCGAAATCATCGGCACCGCCATGCTGCTGCTCGGCGTGCTAGCGATCGGCTCCAAGGCAAACCTCAAGCCCGAGTTTGGCTGGGACACGGGCTTTGGCCCCGCGCTCGTCGGCGTGCTCGTGTGGTCCATCGGGCTCTCGCTCGGCGGCCCGACTGGTTACGCGCTCAACCCTGCGCGCGACCTCGGCCCGCGCATTGCCCACGCCGTGCTGCCTATCGCGGGCAAGGGTGGCTCAGACTGGGGCTACGCATGGGTGCCGGTTGTCGGTCCGCTCATCGGCGGCGTGCTCGGAGCGTGCCTGTTTAAGATGTTCTGGCCGGCGTGACGGCAGACTGTTGAGAGATGAAAGTTAAATATTGAGAGACACCGGCTTCCCTCTCCCAACTCTCAACTTTCAAACCTCAACCTCTTCCATGAAACACATCCTTGCCCTCGATCAAGGCACCACCAGTTCGCGCGCCATCGTCTTCGACCACGCCGGCTCCATCGTCTCCGTGGCCCAGCAGGAGTTCCGGCAGATTTTCCCCAAACCTGGCTGGGTGGAGCACGACGCCAATGAAATCTGGGCCACGCAATCCAATGTTGCGGCGGATGCCATCCTCAGGGCCCGCCTCACCGCCAATGACATCGCCGCCATCGGCATCACCAACCAGCGCGAGACGACCGTGGTGTGGGAGCGCGACACCGGTAAACCCATCGCCCATGCCATCGTTTGGCAGGATCGTCGCACCGCCGCTACGTGTGACAAACTCAAGCGTGCCGGCAAGGCCGCCCTCATCCGCCGCAAGACTGGCCTCGTGCTCGACGCTTACTTCTCCGGCACGAAACTCCAATGGTTGTTGCAAAACGTCCCTGGCGCGAAGGCCCGGGCGAAACGCGGCGAACTTGCCTTCGGCACGATTGACACCTGGCTCGTCTGGCAACTCACTGGCGGCCGCGTTCACGTCACCGATCCCAGCAACGCCTCGCGCACGATGCTCTTCAACATCCACACCGGCGACTGGGACGATGAGTTGCTCGCTCTTTTCAGCATCCCGCGTGCGGTGCTGCCAAAGGTGCGAGCGTCGAGCGAGGTTTATGGGGAGACCACGCATTTCGGCGCGCCGATTCCCATCGCGGGCATCGCGGGCGACCAGCAGGCCGCGCTTTTCGGTCAAGCTTGCACGCGGCCCGGCATGGTTAAGAACACTTACGGAACTGGCTGTTTCATGCTGATGAACACCGGCACCAAGCCCGTGACCTCGCGAAACAACCTGCTTACCACGGTCGCGTGGCGCATCGGGACTCGCACGGAATACGCCCTCGAGGGCAGCATTTTCATCGCCGGCGCGGTCGTGCAATGGCTGCGCGACGGCCTCGGCCTCATTAAGGCATCGGGCGATGTCGAGGCGCTCGCCGCGCAGGTCGCCGACACCGGCGGCGTCTATCTCGTGCCCGCCTTTGCCGGCCTGGGTGCGCCGCATTGGGACCAATACGCGCGCGGACTGCTCGCCGGCCTAACCCGTGGCACCACCTCCGCGCACATCGCCCGCGCTGCACTCGAAGGTATTGCCTACCAAGTTGCCGACGTGTTGCATGCGATGGAGGCGGATGCGAAAATTAAGTTAAGGGAACTTCGTGTGGATGGTGGCGCGAGCAGGAACAACCTCTTGATGCAGTTTCAGTCCGATCTACTTGGCGTCCCCGTCGTGCGCCCGCACGTTTCGGAAACTACGGCGCTCGGTGCGGCGTATTTGGCTGGCCTCGCCGTTGGTTATTGGAAGGACCAAAAGGAAATCGCCGCACAGTGGCAGGTAGACCGGCGCTTCGCCGCCGCGATGAAAAGCCGGGAGCGCGAACGGCTTACCGCCGGCTGGGAGAAGGCGCTTGCCCGCGCCAAAGCGTGGGAGGCGAAGTAGCCGCAAACCGCCTTGTGCTGCTGGGCGATTGCCGCAAACTTGCGCCATGGCGCAGTTACTCCGACTTCAGCAGGGCCAGATCTGGCAGAAAGGTCAGGCATTCCTCCGGATCACGCGGCTGGACCGGTTAGCGGTGGAATACAAGGCTGGCGGTTCCCCGGAAGCCAGGGGTGGCCCATTGCAGAAAGCCTCAAAAAAGGAGTTTTGCCGGCTAATTAAAGGAGCGCTGTTAGTGCCACGTGTAGAAAAACCTCCCGCTACAAATCGAAGCGGATGACTGCTCGGCTGCGCCTTAAAATTTTGACTTTGCTGCTCCGCGGTTGGCCCAGTTGAACAAGCCTTGAGGCCGCGCCAGCATCAGCACGATCACCAGCAGCGAGTAGATGATCATCCGCGTGTCGGCGATCCACTTGAGGTTGTTGAACGGCGCGGCAAAGGGCAGGTCCACGCGCACGCCCGCGAGCATTCGCAGGCCCTCCGGCAGCAGCGTCAGCAGCACGGCGGCGATGATGACGCCCGTGGTGTTGCCCATGCCGCCGAGGATGACCATCACTACGATCTCGATGGAGCGCATGAAGTCGAAACCCGTCGGCGCGATGGTGAGGATGGAGTGCCCATACAATCCGCCCGCCACGCCGGCGAAGAACGCGCCCACGACGAACGCGGTGATCTTGTAGCGCGTGGTGTTGATGCCCATCGCCTCAGCGGCGATCTCGTCGTCGTGCACGGCGAGGAAGCCACGGCCATAAGTCGAATTTACCATGCTCACGACCACGTAAACCGTCAGCGCCGCGAAGGCATAGACCCAGAAGAGATTGGTATAGGCAGGGATGCTGTTGAGTCCCAGTGCGCCGCCGAGCGAGTCCACGTTGCGGAAGAGGACGCGGATGATTTCGCCGAAGCCGAGCGTAACGATGGCGAGGTAGTCGCCCTTGAGCCGAAGCGAGGGCGCGCCCACCAGCACGCCTGCCAGCGCCGCTGTGAGTCCGCCGCCGATGAGCGCAATCGGGAACAGCGCGTGGATGCCTGCGCCTTGAGTGAGGGCGGGCGCGAACTTCGGTGCGCCGAACATGGTGATGGCCGCCGTCGTGTATGCGCCCACGGCCATGAAACCCGCGTGGCCGAGCGAGAACTGCCCGGTGTAGCCGTTGATGAGATTCAGGCTAACCGCGAGGATGATGTTGATGCCGATGTTTGAGATGATGAGGGCGAAGTAGTCATCAATGCGCGGCTGGAGGACGGCGAGCAGGCCAGCGCTGGCGAGAGCGCCGGCGAGGACGATTTGGGAACGGGGAATCACGGGATAAATTGCGAGCTACCGATGGCGAGCGGTGAATGCGTCCCTGTGGCAGAATGACTGCACCCAATTGGTGTTGTGGGAATTTGATGTTCGAAATTCGGCATACCTCAGACTTTCTCGATCTGCAGCTTGCCCAGCAAGCCCGCTGGACGAAAGAGCAAGATGCCAATCAGAATTGCGAAGGCAATCGCATCAGTGAAGGTGCTAAAGCGGCTGCCGTTGAAGAAGGTTTCCACCACGCCGAGCAGCAGACCGCCGAGTGCCGCACCGGGGATGTTGCCAATGCCGCCGAGCACCGCCGCGACAAAGGCCTTTAAGCCCGGCAGCACGCCCATGAGCGGATCAATGGCCTGGTAGTTCAGTGAGTAGAGGATGCCGCCCGCTGCCGCCAGCGCCGAACCGAGCGCGAAGGTGAAGGAGATGATGCGGTCGTTGTTGATGCCTACGAGCGACGCAGCTTGTTGGTTGAAGGAGACAGCGCGCATCGCCGTGCCGACCTTGGTGCGGAGGACGATGTATTGCAGCGCACCCAGCAGCCCGACCGTGACGGCGAAGACGACGAGCTGGTTCGACGAGAAAACCAAGCCGGCAATGTTGAACGTGCGAGTTGGAAAGAGTGTGGGAAACGGTTTGGGGGCCGCACCGAAGACAAATTGTCCGGTGTATTCCAGCAGGAGCGAAACGCCAATGGCGGTGATGAGCACCGTGAGTTTGGAACGGTTGCGGAGCGGGCGGTAAGCAAGCCGTTCAATGGTCACGCCCAGCAGCGCGCAAACGGCCATCGCGCCCATCAACGCGAGGAGGCCCGTGGCGAATGACTCCTTCGGCATTCCTCGCCCGATGTAGAACCCCGCGAACGCCCCGACCATGAACACGTCGCTGTGCGCGAAGTTGATGAAGCGCAGCACGCCATAGACCATCGTGTAGCCCAGCGCGATGAGCGCGTAAATCGCGCCGAGCGAAAGGCCGTTGATGAGCTGCTGGAAGAACTCGGTCATGCTCGCCGCAGATTGTAGCCTCAGCTTCAGTGCCTACGGGTTGACGGTTTCCTTGTAAACAAACTTTCCGTCCTTTACCTCAATGATGACGGCGGGTTTCGTGGCGTTGCGCTTGGCGTCGAGGGTGGTCTTGCCAGTGACGCCGATGAAGTCCTTGGTGGCAGCGAGGGCGTCGCGGAGTTTCTGGCCGTCGGTGCCGCCAGCGCGCTTGATGGCGTCGGCAAGGACGAGCGCGGAGTCGTAGCCGAGCGCCGCCATCGCGTCGGGGACTTCGTTGTTCCAGCGGGCTTTGAACTTTTTCACGAAGGTGGCGACCATCTCGGCTTTGTCCTCGGGTGAGTAGTGGGTGGAGTAGAAGGTGCCGTCCATCGCCTTGCCGCCAATGGTGAGCAGTTCCGGAGCTTCCCAGCCGTCGCCCCCGAAAATCGGCAGGTTAATGCCGAGCTGCCGCGCCTGCTGTGTGATGAGGCCGGCCTCGGTGTAATAGCAGGGAGCGAAGATGG
>VHDH01000047.1 GCA_016871445.1 Verrucomicrobiota bacterium
GTTTGACCATCTCTGGGTAGCTCAACCAATACGGCGCAGGGATGATGACCTCGTCGTTTGCCTGACAGGTGGCGAGGATGACATTGTAGCATGAGTGCTTGCCGCCGCAGGAGACGATGATTTGCGACGGCTTGTAAGTCAGGCCGTTCTCGCGCTTGTGCTTGTCCGCGATGGCTTGGCGCAGTTCGGGAATGCCGGCGGCCGGGGTGTATTTGGTGAAGCCGGCAGCGAGCGCGGCAGCACAGGCGTCCTTGATGTGCGGCGGCGTATCGAAGTCCGGCTCGCCTGCGCCGAAGCCCACCACGTCAATGCCTTCGGCCTTCATCGCCTTAGCCTTCGAGTCAATAGCCAGTGTAAGCGAGGGCGACAGGACTTTGGCGCGATCGGCAATCCGATAATTCATAAAACGCGGCGGAGATTTGGGCAGCACGCCGATATGCGTGCAAGGTGTAAATTTCTCGTAGCACGCTTCCTCCGCGCTTGGTCAACGATTCTGATCTGATAAACTCTCCCTTTTTGGTGTACAGACTGCTAACCTCCAAACGCTTATTGGCGGCAAGTTACCAATGAACTTTGACTTGCTGAAGTCAGCTCTGATTTCACGCGTCCCGCACTCAATAATTAGCTTTTTGCGTTCAGCATAATCGCTTAAGTGAGCGCCCAGTTAGTTTAAGGGTTCTTATTTTCCCGCTGGCGATTGACACTCATCGCTATGGTGTTAGTCTCTTTGAAATTAAGAGCGAGCAACCACCCGCATTACGGCGGGTGGTTTTGTCTCGTGACACGACATACTTAGCAAAGAGATTTCTTAAAATGAGTGATACCACTACTGCCGCAGCCCAAGCCGGCGGCCCGCCGCAAATTTCCCAAATTTCCGAAGCGGTCATCCGCATCGCGGGCAATTCTCAGGATGGCATTCAGGCCATCGGCGGTTTCCTCGCGCGCCTCGCCGGCCGCAGCGAGCAGGAAGTCATGACCTTCATGACTATTCCATCCACGATTTCGGGCGGACCGTCCATCTTTCAGGTGCGCATCGGCTCTGGCGAAGTTCTCAGCGCGGGAGATGAGGCAGATGTGCTCCTTTGCTTCTACCAGCACAGCTACGAAGGCCATCTCGGCTCGCTGAAGAAGGGCGGCATCGTCCTCTATGATTCCGACCACGTGAAGGAAATTAAGCCGGAGAACGAAACCAAATACCGCCACATCGGCCTGCCCATTTCGAGCCTTGTGGTCGAGGCCATAGGCGGCACGGGCCGCGACAAGGGCAAGAACGTTTACGCGCTGGGGCTCATAGCCAAAATGTTCAACCTCGAAGTTCCGAAGCTGCATCGCCTGCTGCAAGAGCGGTTTGCGGGCAAGGATCCGAAGGTGGCCGAGACAGCTATTGCAGCCTTCAACGGCGGCTACAGTCACACGCTTGCCGCAGCGGCGGAGCTATTTAAGTTCAAGCCGGGCGAGAACATTGGGCAAAACCAAATCGTCATGGGTGGCAACGAGGCACTCGCTTACGGGCTTATCGCAGCGGGCGTGCGTTTTGGTGCAGGGTACCCGATTACGCCGTGGTCGGATATCATGGAACTGCTTCGCAAGGAGCTTCCCAAGTACGGCGGTTCTTTTATTCAGTGTGAGGATGAAATCGCCTCCGTGTCGATGGCCATCGGCGCGAGTTGGGGTGGTCGCGTAGCGGTCACTGGCTCCTCGGGTCCAGGCATCGCGCTCAAGACTGAGGCCATTGGCTGGGCTGTCATGGCTGAGGTGCCGCTCGTGGTCGTCGACGTGCAGCGCGGCGGCCCGAGCACGGGCATGCCGACAAACGTTGAGCAATCCGATCTCAACATCGCGTGCTTCGGTGGCCACGGTGATTCGCCCCGTGTGGTCATTGCGCCGAGCAGTGTGGAAGATTGTTTTTATACGGCGATCGAGGCCGTAAACATCGCGCGCAAATATAGCACCCCAGTTATCATCATCACTGATCAGGGTATCGCTACGCGTATCGAGGCGTTCAAAATGCCAGAGTTAAATAAGATTTGTCAGGACATCACGCCGGATTTCACCCCCGTGGCGGATCACAAGCCTTACGACCTCGCAGCGCCAGATGGTGTCACGCGCCATCTCGCGCCCGGCACCCGTGTCGCTAGCGGCAAGTATCCCATCGTTACCGGCCTCGAACACGACGAACTGGGCCACCCCACGGGTTCCCCAAAGCTTCACTTGCAGATGACTGCCAAGCGTCGCAACAAGCTCAGGAAACTCGGTGCGGAATTGCCTGTCCCTGCGGTTTTTGGCCCACCCGAGGGCCAAGTGCTTCTCATCAGCTGGGGCTCAAGCAAAGGGCCAGTGGAGGAGGCCGTGAAGCAGGCACGCGCTGCTGGTAATGCCGTTTCCTCATTGCATATCAAATACCTCAACCCCATGCCCAACGGCTTAGAAAAGATCTTCGAGGGTTTCAGTCATGTTTTTGTCGTTGAACTTAACGACGAAGGCCTTTACGGCTACGGCCAGCTTGCCGCGCTGCTCCGCGCCCGCTATTGCGACAGCAAGATACGCGGCATTACCAAAGTAGACGGCCTTACTTGGAAGGTCCGTGAGATTCTCGATCGTGTAAACGTCATGACGAAATAAGAAATACTGAGGAAAAAAGAATTTTAGCTATGCCGACTCTCGCCTTCCCCTCCGAAGCCCTAACCCGCACCGGCAGCCTTAATGTGGGCTCCGTGCCGCCGCTCGCGGATGCCGACCGCAAGCCGCTAATGAAAAAAGACGTCGCGGCCGACCACCCTACGTGGTGTCCAGGCTGCGGTGATTTTTCCGTGCTCGCTCTCTATTTCAAGCTAATCGAAAAGCGGAAAATGCATCATGAGAAGATCACGACTGTAGCTGGCATTGGCTGCTCGAGCCGTTTTCCCTACTTCGTGCAAGCGCACGGCGCGCATTTCATCCATGGCCGTGCGCTGCCCTTTGCCAGCGGGGTTTCGCTCTCGCGGCCTGATCTCCACGTCTTTGTCTTCGGTGGTGATGGCGATGCGTTTTCCATCGGCGGCAACCACTTCACGCACACCGCGCGTAAGAACGTAAAAATGACTTACTGCGTGATGGACAACAACGTATACGGCTTGACCAAAAACCAAACTTCGCCCACCTCGCCGATTGGTTATAAGTCTAAGACTGACGTTTGGGGCAGCGGCGACCGGCCTATCAACCCAATGAAGCAGGCCATCGCTGCCGGCGCGACTTTCGTAGCCCGTACCACCCACACGAATCCGAATCACGTTCTCCAAATCATGGAAGCTGCGATGGATCACGATGGTTTCAGCTTCATTGAATGCCTCAGCGAATGCGTTGAGTTCTACCCCGGGGCGTTTGACGGCGCAAACCCGCGCAAAGGCGGTCAGTTTCCGCTGGTGCCTGAAAATCACGACGTCACCGACGAATACGCGGCCTATCAGCTCTCTGAAGACCTCATGCCCGGCAAGTTTGGAATTTTTTACAAGGTCAGCCGTCCGACGAAGAATGCCAACGAGGCAAAAATTATCAGCACCAACCGCGAAAAGTTCGCTGCGCTGCCCGACTGGCAGATTCTACAAAAGAACTTTGATCGGATGAAGTAAGTAGGGCGGTAAAACGGTCTTGGTGCTGTTGACCAAAGTAGCATCATAATTGGGTAAAAATTTATGCGTTTGCTCCATCGGGCTGAGTGGCGCAATTTTTTACGCAAATTGCTCTAACTTAGTCATGCCCATTTACGAATTCGCCTGCCCCAAGTGTCGGGTGATCTTTAATTTTCTCTCCAAGCGCATCAATCCCGACCGCACGCCTACCTGTCCTAAGTGCGGCAATAAGAAAATGCGCAAACAAATGAGCCGTTTCGCGATGACGAAGGGCCTCAAGGAACCCGCTGCTAAACCTCAGGGCGCGGATGATGGGCCGCCTATGCCCGACATGGACGATCCGCGAATCGAAAAGGTCATGCGCGAGATGGAGCGCGACATGGAGCATCTCGACGAAAACAACCCCAAGCACATGGCGCACATGATGCGGAAGATGAAAGACATCATGCCGCCGGGAACGATGCCCAAGGAACTCGACATCGCCATCAAGCGCCTCGAAGCCGGCGAAGACCCGGAGAAGATCGAAGCCGACATGGGCGACGTCCTCGGTGACCTGATGGGCGGCGAGGGCGGCCCTGGCGGAGTTGGCGGTGGCTACTCCCACGACAGCGGCCTTTACGACTACTAGGCGGCTTCCCTGTCCTCATGCCACGCGAAACCATCCCGGCGAAAGTGGCGCGCGTGGCTGAAGTTATCGCCGCCCTCCGGCGGACGTATCCCGACGCGCATTGCGAATTAAACTATTCAAACCCGTTGGAACTGCTGGTTGCTACCATCCTGTCGGCGCAATGCACGGACAAGCAGGTTAATCTCGTCACTGCCGAGCTGTTCCAAAAGTATCGTAAGCCACAGGACTACGCAGCCGCACCGCCGGAGAAATTCACCGCCGACATTCGACGCATAGGCCTGTTTCGTAACAAAGCAAAGAACGTACAAGCATGTTGTCGGGCGCTAATTGAGCGCCATGGCGGGGAGGTGCCCGGCACGATGGAGGAACTAGTCTCGTTGGCCGGCGTGGGCCGGAAGACGGCAAATGTGGTGCTGGGAAACGCCTTTGGCATCAACGTCGGCGTGGTGGTGGACACACACGTCGGGCGGTTGGCCGTGCGCCTTGGGCTGACGCGGGAGACGGCCCCCGAGAAGGTCGAGCAGGCCCTAATGAAGCTCGTGCCGCAGGCCCAGTGGGCCATGTTGAGTCACTGGCTGATCTGGCACGGACGGCGGCGTTGCGCGGCGCGCAAGCCAGTTTGTGCGGGGTGCGAACTGCGCGGCCTTTGCCCGCGCGTTGGCGTCCCTAAAGCCTGAGATTCAGCGCACGCGGACCACGCGCGTATCGCAAATGTGGTCGTGAAGCGAGCGCTTCTGCTCGTCGAAGCCAGCGATGATGTATCCAATGTAGCATACCATCCCACTGACGATTTCTGCGAATCCCCGACCCCAAGCGCGACCGTGGCTAACGCGGCTGCCGTCGGCTTTCACCACGGCTAGGCCGCAGGCTTTTTTGCCTACTGTGGTTCCCCACACGCCTACCATTATCGCGTTATAGGAGATAGTTACTCCTCCCATTACCAGTTGTAGCAGGAGTTGCCCCACCCCAAATAAAGACGCTAGGTCTTGGCTGCTTCGCTGCGTGACTGCCGCCAGGCCGCCCATCGCCACGATGCAGACCACAATGATGATTATAGAGGGGATGCTTAAAACGAGACCGTCAATGAGCTTTGCCGCGAAGCGTATCCAAAATCCGGCGTATGACAAATCTGGCTGTGTCTGGAGGCCGGCAACCATTGGCACGGAGGCCACCATAGTAGCGGGTGCGCTGCCATCCGCCGTCTTCATGCTGGGCAGCGGAGTTCCGGGTGGCACGATCGTTCGATATGCTTGCCAATTCGCGAGCCCCTCCCGCCACACCAGCGTGTCGCCGGTTACGACCCCGTCCTTTACCAAAGCATTCAATTGTTCCGTGCTGACCGGCCCCTTTTGTTCCTGACCAAGAGCGTAATGCCACATCATATTTTGTATGGGTTAAAAACTTCCTTTCCTCTGCCACGTGCTCCGTCTAAAGCCAAGCCTTTCCTTCCGCTTACCCTTGCTCGAGGCTTCATCACCGTTATTTTGACTTCATGTGTCTCGCCCCGTTCCTCGCTCACGGGACGGCACACTAGGCAATTCTTGGTCCGTCTCGACGCGCAATCATGAATCATTGCCGTCGCGTTAAGCCGCTGGGAAATCTGACAGAAAATACCGCTGGGAAGCTCGCGCACACATTTGTAAGTTCAACTCGGTACGTCGTGAATCGTCGCATTGTTTCTCTTTTACCCAGCGCAACCGAGATGGTCTGCGCGCTGGGTTGTGGGGCACAGCTAGTCGGGCGCTCGCACGAGTGCGACTTCCCTCAAGAAGTGACGCGTTTACCGGTTTGTAGCGAGTCCAAGCTGCAGCCTGATGCGACGAGCCGGGAAATTGATGAGCAGATCCAGGATATGCTGGGGGCATCGCTTTCTATATACCAGGTAAACTCGCTTTTGATTCAGGAACTACGGCCCGATCTGATCCTTACGCAGTCTCAGTGCGATGTCTGCGCCGCCAGCGAGGTAGACGTGGCCAAAGCGTTGGGTAACTGGCCCGGCACGCCGCCGCAGATCATTTCCCTCACGCCGCACCGGCTCGCGGACGTTTGGGCGGACATGGGACGCGTGGCCGCTGCGTTGGGCGTGACGGAGAATGGCAGGGAAGTGGTGCTTGCACTCAAGAATCGTTGTGTCGATGTGATCGCGAAAGCGTGCGTGCTTAAGCGACCAAGAGTGGCCTGCCTTGAGTGGCTCGATCCATTGATGGGGGCGGGCAATTGGGTCCCGGAACTGGTGGATCTGGCCGGCGGTCGGAATTTGTTTGGCGAGCCCGGTAAACACACCGGCCGGCTCGAGTGGGAACAACTTTGCTCGGCCAATCCTGATTTCATCATCGCGCTCCCGTGTGGGTATAACCTTGCCCAGACAAGGGCAGAACTAGGCTCTTTATCGAACTTATCAGGATGGGCTAAGCTTAAAGCCGTGCGCCAAGGACGTGTTTTTTTCTGTGATGGGAGTGCTTTCTTTAACCGATCAGGTCCGCGGCTAGTCGAGTCGCTCGAAATCCTCGCGGAAATCCTACACCCAAAGACTTTTCGTTTTGGCCACGAAGGCTTGGGGTGGGAGCGATTCAAGGCCTGATCATCGCTCTGTGATAGGGGAATTTTGTAAGATGCTTGAGTATCAAAACTGGTCACTTATCGCGGTGGACAATATGCGGAACACATGGTGCGCGCTAAAGAGGTTGGGCTTGTTGCTCGGCGTGATTTACGTCATAGGTTGTCGATAGCAATGCTTACTGAAAGAGCTTTTTTTGGGCTGGCCGTGCTGCTCTATGGAGCGAGCGCTACATGGTCTTTTTTCATCTGGCGGAAAGGTTTTCGGCAGGACTCGCATTGGCAGTACCTTTTGCTTTTGGGAGCGGCGGTTTTGCATACCCTCGCCATGGCAAAACGTGGGTTCAGTTTAGAACGTTGTCCGGTCAACAACCTCTTCGAGGCCACGATGTTCAGTGCGTGGACTATCGTTGCAACTTATCTGGTCATCGGGGCATGGCGGCGACTGCGGTTCCTCGGAGCGTTTGTTTCGCCAGTGCTATTAGCAATGGGCGTGTTTGCCCTCATGCCCGCGCTGGACGTGAAGGGGCCGCGCCCTGATTTTTCGGGGGGGCTAGTAAGCCTCCATGTTGCCCTGATTCTGCTGGCATACGGTGCGTTCGGCTTAGGGTCGGCGGCTGGAGTGATGTATCTCACGCAGGAGCATGACCTCAAATTTCGTAAACTGCGTGCGCTTGTTTCTGCGCTGCCGTCCATTCAGGGGCTAGAAGTGGTGATCGGCCGGTTTCTCATCACTGGAGTGTTGCTATTGGCAGGCGGATTGGCGCTTTCGCCTTTCCTGTTGCAAAAGGCTCAGACGGCTAACCCACTCGCCGATCCCAAGGTGCTGTGGTCACTCTTTGTTCTTGCCCTGTACTCAGTTCTGCTGATGACGCATTGGCGGTTCGCCCCTAGTGGGCGCAAGTTAGCTTGGGGCGCAGTGAGCGGTTTCGCCTTCGTGCTGTTAACTTTCTGGGGCTTCAACCTGTTATCACGAATTCACAATCCATGAGGAACGGAGACATCTGACAGTTTGAAAAAACCAGATGGAGATTCGCAATCGGTCCATTCTAAACCATGCTGATGCCGCCCTCATCCCCTGACTTCTGTCACTTGCCACTCACCTAATGTCGATCGTCGCCCTTGGCCTCAGTCACCACACCGCGCCGGTTACGGTACGGGAACGGTTTGCCTTTGCGGACGCCATGATGCCGGACGCGACGCGCAAGCTGCGTGAGTCCGGCCTTCTCGAGGAGGCGGTCATTCTCTCTACTTGTAATCGCGTTGAGCTATATGCCGCCACGAGCGCGGAACCTCGTGCGGCACTGTCCGAACTTCGGCGTTTTCTACTTGAGCACCACAATTTTACTGAGCCTTTGGGCAATGCGCTTTACGAACTGACCGAGCCGCACAGCGTCGAGCACCTTTTTAAGGTCGCCGCCGGTCTCGACTCGATGGTGCTGGGCGAAACCGAGATACTCGGCCAACTCAAGCAAGCTTACGATCTCGCGCTCAAGCATCGCCACACCGGTCGCCAACTGAATAAGGCTTTCCAGTCGGCCTTCAACGTCGCGAAGAGGATTCGCACCGAGACGAACATCCAGCGCGGCAGCGTTTCAGTTGCTTCGGTTGCGGTGGAATTGGCAGAGAAGATTTTCGATAAGCTCAAGGGACGTACCGTCATGGTCATTGGGGCAGGGGATACGAGCGAGAAAACCGCGCGCGCACTGCTGAGTCGCGGCGCGCAAAGCGTTATTGTTTCCAACCGCTCGCACGATCGCGCCGAGGCATTAGCGCAAGAACTCGGAGGACGGGCAGTACATTTTGACGACTGGCACCGCGAGTTTGCACAGATTGACATAGTCATTAGCAGCACGAGTGCGCCACATTACGTCATCACGAGACAGAAGCTGGCACCGTTGCTCGCGCTGCGCCACGCGCGACCGTTGTTACTCGTAGATATTGCCGTTCCGCGGGATATCGACCCCGACGTAAACTTCCTTGATGACGTTTACCTATACAATGTGGACGACCTGCAAACCATTGCCGACGACTACCTGAAGTTGCGCCGTGAGGAGCTGGCTGTGTGCGAGAGCATCATCCGAGAACGGGCCGCGCAACTGTTGCTGGATGGCAAAGCCTCCCCCGCAACGGCAGGTTCGTGGTGCGCGGTGCGAAGCACTTGAGATCTGTTTTAGAATTGCCGGCCCAAGTTCCCAGCTTGAAACCCATAGTCATCGCCACGCGCGGGAGCGCGTTAGCCCTTGCTCAGGCCAACGCCGTGCTGACCCAGTGCCGTATATCATTTCCTCGGCTCACATTCGAATTGCGCATCATCAAAACCACGGGCGACAGGCTACAGACCGCTTCATTAGCGAATCCGGACGCCTCGTTGCCAAAGGGGCTTTTCACCAAGGAACTCGAGGTCGCACTCCTCAACGGAGAGGCTGACTTGGCGGTTCACAGCTTGAAGGACTTACCAACAGAACTACCAACTGGGCTAGTTTTGGGCGCGGTGAGCAAGCGCGCCGACGTGAGGGACGTGCTGATTTATCGCGATGAAACGTCGGTGCGCACTGAGCTCGCCGATGCTGCGAAGCGTTTAGTGAATTGGGAACCGGGTCAGCGACAAAAACGCGGGTTCGCGCGAAAACTCACGTTGGCCAAGTTGCCGGCTGGCGCAATCATCGCAACCAGCAGCACACGACGGCAGGCGATCTTGCTAGCCGCAAGGCCGGATTTGCGAGTTGTCGAGTTGCGAGGGAATGTACCGACACGGTTGCAAAAGCTTGCCGAGCGTAATGATTTCGACGCCCTCCTCCTTGCTGCCGCAGGACTAGAGCGGCTCAAGTTTGTAATTGGCAACCGAGGTGATCTGCGCGGTGACAGCGTGCCGACAGGCTTATTAGCGGTGCGCCTTAAGCCCGAGGAGATGTTACCAGCTGTGGGTCAGGGGGCTGTCGGAATCGAAGCAAAGGCAGACAATGACCGGGTGAATTCAGTTTTAGCCAAACTTGACCACGGCAATACGCATCTGTGTGTTCGCGCGGAACGAGCCTTCCTGCGCGCAATGGGCGGAGGCTGCTCTAGCCCGGTCGCAGCCTACGCCGAAGTGCTCGGACATCAGTTGCGAATGCGCGTAGTATCGTTCCTCGATGGTTCGGTAAGGCGAGGAGAAGCGTTGGGCAAGTTTCACGAACCGGATCTACTAGGACAGCAACTCGCAGCAACGTTGAAAAGCAAATAGCATGAATTGCGGGTGCGAGGCATTGCTCGGAGACGCGAACATAATTACGGGTGATCGGTCAGATTGCTTTTTTTTGTGCCCTGCCGAAGTTTTTATCTTTGTCCTTTGGTAGCACCTTTCTTAGTGGAAAGATGCTGAATGTTTCTCTTCTTGTGCGGGATCATGTATGAAAAGAGGATAGTCGAACCGGTTGCCACTTGATGCAGTTGATGCGCGGTGCTCAAGGGCCGACGCCTGCACAAGTGTGAATTGAATCGGCTTTTTCAGCCACGCCATGACACTCTGCCCGACCAGCCTAGCCGACCTTTCGCGTCAGCTTGCTGACTGTCATGCCGCAAAGCGTCCCGTCGTCGCTGTCGACCTCGCTGCCCTTGTCGCGATCCGAGATTACACACCCGACGACATGACCGTCACTGCCGAAGGCGGCCTCACGCTTGCTGCGCTTCAAGCCAAGCTGGCCATCCGTGGTCAATGGCTGCCAATTGATCCACCGTTCCCGGAGCGGGTGACCGTTCGCGAGCTTTTAGCGAAAAATCACTTTGGTCCCCGTCGTTGTGCGTTTGGCCCCATCCGCGAGCATCTCATTGGCCTAGAAGTCGTCCTAGCCGATGGCCGAGTCACGCATTCTGGCGGCAAAGTAGTAAAAAATGTCGCCGGTTATGATCTTCTCAAACTTTTCGTGGGTGCGCACGATAGCCTCGGTATCATCACTGCCGCGACCTTCAAGCTTCGCCCGCTGCCAGAGCAGGAGATTACATTAAGCGCAACTTACGCCAATCTGGCCAACGCATGGTCGGCAGTTGAAACCATCCTTACTTCGCCGGTCATGCCCGTAATTCTCGACCTTCACAATTTAGAAGCTGACGGAACCTTCACGGTCCGCCTTGGGCTCGCCGGCACTCGCGAGGAAGTAAAATGGCAGCTCGCTCATACCGGTGATTTAAAATCGGTGTCCACCTCTAATTCCGAGCCGAACTTCTGGATGTCGAACGTTACCGTCCACACCGATTCCGTTCTCCCTACCAGGCTCCCGCAAGCTCTCACTGCACTCGGCTCGGTCCCTTTCATCGCCCGTGCCGCCAACGGCATCATCCATCATCAAGGCCCGCCTCGGCTGAAATCAGTCGAGCCGCTTGCGCTCTCACAACGGCTAAAAAACACCTTCGATCCTCATCATATATTGCCGGAGGCTCCGCTGTGACCACCGCCCGAGAGACCTTTCTTGACGAGAAAAAGGCGCAAGCTTGTATCCATTGCGGTCTTTGCCTCGGCTCGTGCCCAACCTACTTGGAGACCGGAGACGAAAACGATTCCCCACGTGGGCGCATCTACCTCATGCGCGCCTTGCAGGAGGGACGCCTTCCGCTAGGGGACACTGCCGTCCGGCACCTTGACCTTTGCCTCGGATGCCGTGCCTGCGAGACGGCGTGCCCAAGCGGGGTTCGCTATGGGGAGTTGCTCGAAACCACCCGTGACCACATCGAACGTCACCATCAACGCAGCTTACTGCAGAATTTCCTTCGGCGGATAGTCATTGAGCGTGTTTTCCCACACGCATGGCGGACCAAATTAGCACTGTTTCCCGCGCGGCTATTAAAGCGAGCCGGTGTCGGACGCTTGTTCCCCAAGTTTGTGCAAGACTCCCTAGCACTCCTACCTGTGGACCTGAGGGAGGGCAAACTGCCGGAGTTCTCCTATGCATACGGCACACAGTCACCGAACTTGAGAAACGGCGATGCATCGAATGGCGAACGAAAGCGGCGGGTACAGAAACGTGGCCGGGTTGGATTTATCCGCGGCTGCGTAATGAATGTGATGTTCGGGCGTACGAATGAGAACACTATTCGACTTCTGAATCTTGCCGGCTACGACGTCGTTACGCCTCGCGATCAGGGTTGCTGTGGGGCGCTTCATGCCCACGGCGGAAACCTCGCGGCTGCCCGCGAAGCCGCCCGCGTTAATCTTGCCGCTTTCGCCCACGAACCGCTCGATGCCATCGTCATCAACGCTGCCGGGTGCGGCTCCACGCTTAAGGAGTATGGTCACCTGCTCGCGAATGACCCGCGGGCCGCTGCCTTTAGCGCAAAAGTACAAGACCTGAGCGAATTCCTAGTCGCTGCCGACTTTCATCACGCCGCATTCCGCACTCCGCACCCTGCATTTCGCGTTACCTTCCACGATGCTTGTCATCTAAGTCATGCTCAGCGCATCACGCATCCGCCCCGATTGTTGGTCAAAGCCGTAGCGGGCGCGAACTACGTTGAGATGCCCGAGTCGGATCTTTGTTGCGGCAGCGCCGGCAGTTACAACCTCACCGAACCCGGGATGGCCGAGCGCCTTCAGCGTCGTAAAGTTGAGAACCTCCTCAAGACTGGTGCAGCGTGTGTTGTCACTACTAATCCGGGATGCCAGCTACAAATACGCGCAGGGCTGGATAAGGCTGGCGCAACGCATATCGAAACACTGCATCTCGCGGATTTTTTGGAGCGCCACTTGACCGTATCTTAAGCTGAACGAATGCGAAGATCAGAGCAGGGCACAGCGGCGGAAATTATGTTTTGAGTAGCGAGGAACGAATAGGCCATGCGTCTGATAAAATTGAAATTTACCCTCCTAGGTTGCTTACTCGAAGCTGCCTAATGCTGTTGCTGCTGCCTAGTGTTCGGCTTGGAGCTGAGGAGACTAACCTCTCCACCGCCTCCAATGCGATTGATTAGGAAAGAAACGTCAATTCTGGTCGTTAAAGGTGCCGCGGAATCAGGCGCGCCCGGTAGTTAAGAACTCGAAGTTGCCGCGACAGCTGGTGGACTACTTCATCCTCGCAAGAATGGAGCAAAGAAAAAATTCGCCGTCATCAGAAGCGGAATGACGCATACTTGTTCGCCGACTCACATTGAACCTGACCGGCCTAGAGCAACAGCTTCATGCCTGCCAAATTTCAAGCGGCGAGCGTCGTCACGATGGACATGCAGTGGACCAGTTGGTGACCAACATCAAGAACGCTAGGCTCTCGCCCGCGGAGCAGCGGGAACAACTCGACCTATTGGTTTTTTAAACAGGTTGCACCTGAAAACGCGCGAACCAACTCACATACGCGAGATGTATGGCGAGATCGCCTTCACGCGACCATTTTGCATTTACTCGGACTAGATCATGAGCGACTCACTTATCGATAATCAGGTCGGGACTCAGGTTGACAGATGTTCACGGTAACGTCATTCACGACATCATCGCATTGACAGCCACCGACGGGCAGGTAGGGCAGGGGATAAGCGTTGCCAGCCAATTGGCTTTCTGTCATTTGATTTAGTGTGCGCGTGAACACCAAACGGCTCCCGCGGGATGAGATAGCCTTCGCGCTTTTCTGTTCCAGTGTGCCAGCTTCTCACAGCAGCACCCTGTCGCATTTTGAGCCAGACGGTTCGCTAAATGCGACTTCGAACAGTGGCCCTAGATTAGCCTACGACAACCGACACGATTTCGCTCAATATGGCCGCTTGCTGGCAGATTCTAACGGCGATTGATTCGCCAAACCATCAGCATGTTCCAGCCGAACCAACTATTCGACCTTAAGCAGACGGATTACGCAGCCTTGTTCGACGGCTGTGAGTATGCTTGGGATGCGCTCAAGCGCCTAAAAGTTTTCATCGCGGCAAGGGTTCAAGAAGCCCCACTTCACGCCTACGGTCCGCATGTCTTTATTGGCCAGCACGTGCTCATTGGCGAGGGAACCGTCATTGAGGAAGGGGCGACGATTAAAGGCCCGGCCATCATCGGGCGTGGTTGCGAGATTCGTCACGGTGCTTACATTCGCGATCACGTCATCGTTGGGGATGACTGCATCATCGGTAATTCCTCTGAGTTGAAACATTCCTTCCTTTTCAATGGCTGCCAAGTGCCACACTTCAACTACGTCGGCGACTCCATCCTCGGCCACAAGGCTCACCTCGGCGCGGGCGTCATCTGCTCCAACCTCAAGTCGCTACCCGGCAATGTGACCGTGAAAATGAATGGCCAGTACCACGACACAGGCCTGCGCAAATTCGGTGCATTACTTGGTGATCAAGTCGACGTTGGTTGTAACTCCGTACTCAATCCTGGGACCGTGATCGGGCGCGGCACCGTGATATATCCGCTCACAAATTGGCGTGGCGTGGCCGGGTCTAACTGCATCATAAAGAACAAGGGCACCGCCGAAGCAGTAGAGCGCCGTTCAAAGTAAGCTCCAGGCAGGTGAGCCATCAAATTTGATCTCAAATGAAACCTTCCGCTTGAAACCGGAGCTACGCCTTATCTAAATATCTGCCATGAACCACGTAAAATGTCTCTTACCTGTCCTCTTTCTCTCTGCCAGCGCCTTCGCCGCCGACTTCGAGATAAACAACGAAGCCGAGTTCAAGCTTTGCGTTCCGGCCGGTGCTAAGATTGAGCGGCTTGGCACGGACATGAAGTTCCTCGAGGGGCCGCAATGGATTCCCGCCGATGGCGGATACCTTGTCTTCAGCGACATCCCCTCCAATGAGCTCAAGAAGTGGACCAAGAGCGGCGGCGTTACCACTTTTCGACAGCCAAGCCAGAATGCCAACGGCAACACTCTCGACAACGACGGTCGACTTGTCACTGCCGAGCATAGCGGCCGCCGCGTCTCCGTTACTGAAAAAGACGGTACCATCAATACAGTGGTAGATAAGTTCGGAGGCAAGCGCCTCAATTCTCCCAATGACGTCGTCGTTAAACGCGACGGCTCCTTGTGGTTCACCGATCCTGACTACGGACTGCCCACCGATCCCACTACCAAGCAGAAGACTGGAAAGGAGCAACCCGGCAATTATGTCTATCGTTTCAATCCAAAGACTGGTTGGCTCAACGCTGAGGTCAAGGACTTCGACAAGCCCAATGGCTTATGTTTCTCTCCAGATGAAAAGCGTCTCTACGTAGCGGATTCTGGAGCACCGAAGCACATTCGCATGTTTGATGTGAAGCCCGACGGGCAACTCGCAAACGGCGCGGTCTTTGTAAAAATCGACAAGGGTGCGCCTGACGGCATTCGTTGCGACACTGCCGGCCGCGTTTGGTCGAGCGCGGCGGACGGCGTGCACATCTACGCGCCTAGCGGCGAGCTTATTGGGAAAATCCTAGTTCCCGAGAGCCCAGCTAACCTCGCCTTCGGCGGCAGCGATCTCAAGACGCTTTACATTACCGCCCGCAAGTCACTATATGCGATTCAGGTGGGAGTTAGAGGGTTACGCTGAATCGGCCCCAATTTTCGCCCCGAGCCACGGGTCACGAGTTAATTAAGTCTAGCCACCTTACATTAACCGATGAGGAGTAGCTACTGTCATGGCGCGACAGGTCACGAGTAAGACAATAGTGCCGAATTTTTCCCTGTCGCCGATGACCCCTTGCCTGTCACTCGATGACGCGGATTGGAGTGCCCGTGGTCACCAGTTTCAGCAGTTGCTCTGCGTTCCAGTTCGCCAGCCGGAAGCAACCGTGTGATTCCGTGCGGCCCACCTGCTCTGGGGCCGGCGTGCCATGGATACCGTAACCAGGCCGGTCTAACCCAATCCATGCGACGCCCACGGGGTTGTTCGGGCCAGGCGGAAGCATTAATTTCCGCCCAATTTGCCGCGCCTCGGTGGATTCGGGAAACACTTCTGGATCAAAAGTGTAGTTAGGATTCAGCGCAACTACGGCGACGAAGAGCTCGCCGACGGGTCGCTTCTCGATGCGTGCGGCGATACTGCACGGGAAGTGCACGATTAGATTAGTGTTCGAGTCGAAAGCCTGGAGCGATTTGTCTGCAAGGTGGATAAGCACGAAGGCAGCTCTTCCACGTGGCGTCGGGTAGCTGACATTGGGGATTCGCAATTCCATGCCCGCCGTCACGTTAGTCCAGTCCACCGTAGGGTTTAACTGCTTGATAAGCGCGGGATGTGCGTGCGCTCGCTCGGCGACGAGTTCGAGCACGGTCTCGTAGTCGAGCGCACTCTGTTGTGACTTGCCCAGCCACGTCGTGCTCAGCGGCTGGAGACGCGCCAAGTCGTTCGTGCTGACGATGTAATTAGTTACGGGTGATGATGTAAGTAGTAGCCGGCTTTTCGTCGCGTCATCTGCCACCCCGGTTGCTGTCAATCTCTCGCGCAGCTGGAAAGCCCGAATTGCCGCGCGTGTTTGCGAACCAACAACGCCATCCAACGACCCGGAAGAAATCCCCGCGCGAGCGAGCGCGAGCTGCAGCTCGAAGTTATTGAGCGGTGGACGGGGAAACTTGCCAAGTTCGAATGCCACCTCGGCGACGGTCACACGATTAGTGCTGGTGTGAGCCACACGGTTGGTTATCACGCCGGTGGCCGGTGGCGGCGGAGAAACCGTGCCAACCATCGTCGACCGCGGCGTATTGCTAATGACGGTAGTGGGTATGATTTGGTTTGTCGTTTTTGGCGTAAACGACGGCAATTGCGCGGATGATTCCGGCGCAGAATTAGGTCTGGTAGCTGGTCGCAGGTGCCACCACCACCCAGCACTGGCCGCGATGAGCCCCAATAAGACGAGCCATGCCCATGAAAATCCACGGCCAGTGCGACGCCTCGGCTTGGCGGGCTCGAACTTCGTGTATATTTGCACCGCAGCACATGTAACCAAAGCGTGGGTCGCTGGTCACTAGTTTTGAGCGGCCTTTGGCATTGCTGTTAGAGATCACCATGCGATGCTTCGCGCGTGAAGTTATCTTCTCGCCATCTCTGGATTTGTTTAATTGCGCTTTTGTCGGAACGGATTGTCGTAGCCCAAGCCCCGCCCACGAGCCCGCGCCGCACCAACGACCCCATCGAGCGCATCCGCGATGAAGGACTGAACCGTTCGCAGGTCATGGCTACCTTGAGTCATCTTACCGACGTGATCGGCCCGCGCTTGACGGGCTCGCCGCAGATGCGCCGCGCGAACGAATGGACTCGCGACCGCTTGGCCGCGTGGGGCTTGACCAATACGCAGGTCGAGCCGTGGGGAACCTTCGGACGCGGGTGGTCGCTACAACGTTTCTCGGCCCAAGTCGTTTCCCCACAGAGCATCCCCCTCATCGCGTATCCAAAAGCTTGGTCGCCAAGTCTCGGCACGCAGCCGCTAACGACCGATTTGATTCATGTGGACATTAAGAAGCCCGAGGATTTCGCCAAATATCGGGGCAAATTGCGCGGCCTAATTGTCCTAGATGGTCCAGTGCAAGATCTGACAATGCGTTTCGAGCCGCTCGCCAGCCGCCGAAACGAGACAAACTTGTTAGCACTTGCGAATGCGACCGAAGGCGTACCGGTGTACCTCCGACCGACGCCGACCAATATGTTGAGCACGCCGGAACAACGCGCAGCCATAGCGTTGCTGCCCAAGCGCTATCAATTTTTTGCTGAGGAAGGCGTCGCTGTGCTGCTGCAACCCAGCCGCGCGGGGGAAGCCGGTACGCTTTTCACACAAGGGGCGACGGTTTACGAGCCGGCCCGACCCGCGCCACCAACGGATCGCAGATCCTCCCCGCTGCCGACCAATAATGTTCCGAGTTCTTCGCGCAGCTTTTTGCCATGGACCACCAATTGTCCACCCATCACGCCGCAAATCACGGTCGCGACGGAGCACTTCAACCGGCTCGTGCGCATGACACAGCAGGGCGAGAAACTCCGTGCCGCAATTGAATTGCAGTCCGAATACCACACCGCCGACCTAACCGCCGCGAACACCGTCGCCGAGATTTTAGGAACAGATTTGGCAAATGAACTCGTAATGGTCGGCGCACATTTGGACTCTTGGCATAGCGGTACTGGCGCGACCGATAACGCGGCGGGTTGCGCCGTGGTAATGGAGGCGGTGCGGATTCTTCAAGCGCTTGGCCTAAAACCGCGGCGCACCATTCGAGTAGCACTATGGTCTGCCGAAGAACAAGGCTTGCTCGGGTCGAGAGCTTACGTGGCGAAGCATTTCGGCGGCATGGTCACCAACACGCCCAGCGCGCCGTCGTCCAACCGCGCCACTATAACCACCACACCCATGCAAACTACCACTGCGCTTGTGAGGAAACCCGCGTACAACAATTTCTCCGGTTACTTCAATCTCGACAACGGCGCCGGCAAAATTCGCGGCATCTACTTGCAAGGCAATGAGGCTGCGCGCTCGCTCTTTCGTTCGTGGCTCGTGCCTTTTCGCGATCTCGGAGCGGAGACGGTAACTTACGCAAGCACCGGCGGGACTGATCACTTGCCGTTCGATGCCATCGGGCTACCGGGCTTCCAGTTTATCCAGGACGAAATCGAGTACTGGACCCGCACTCACCATGCGAACATGGACGTGTACGACCGCACAGTAGTGGAAGACCTGAAGCAGGCTTCGGTTATCATGGCGGGGTTCTTGTACCGCGCAGCCATGACGGACGAAAAAATTCCGCGCAAACCTGATCCCAGTTCTGCCCCGAACGGCGCAGGAACAAAGAAAAAGTCAGATGCGAAAGGCAAGTGATCCCTCATGAACCGGCCGATATTTGTCTTCAATGGGCGGATTGGTTATGTCACATTAAAATCTCTATGAGCTTGTTTGATCTGCATGGCGAAGTCGCGGTCGTCATCGGCGGCACAGGCGTCCTCGGCGGCGCGCTGGCCGACGGACTTGCGGAAGCCGGTGCACAAGTTGCCGTGCTGGGCCGCAACGCCGGGCGCGGCGAGGCGCGCGTGAAGTCCATTCAAGCCAAGGGCGGCACGGCGGCATTCTTCAACTGCGATGCCATCTCCCGCGGCTCGCTCGCCGAGGCCCACGCACAAGTCGAAGCCAAGCTCGGCGCGCCGGCCATTCTCGTGAACGCCGCGGGCGGCAACGCGCCGCAAGTCACGGTCACGGCGGAGCGCGCGTTCGAGCAAATCCAACTCGCCGACTGGCAGGCGAACTTCGACCTCAACCTTGCGGGCGGCGTGCTGCTGCCCTGCCAGGAGTTCGGCCCCGCCATGTGCAAACGCGGGCGCGGCAGCATCATCAACATCGCCAGCGTCTCCGCGCACCTGCCGCTCTCGCGCGTGGTGACCTACTCCGCCGCGAAGGCCGCCGTGTTGAGTCTCTCGCAATTCCTCGCGCGCGAGTGGGCCACCAAGGGTGTGCGCGTGAACACGCTCACCCCCGGCTTCTTCCCCGCCGA
This sequence comes from Verrucomicrobiota bacterium, assembly GCA_016871445.1. Taxonomy (GTDB): domain Bacteria; phylum Verrucomicrobiota; class Verrucomicrobiia; order Limisphaerales; family SXTU01; genus SXTU01. Next base: position 19,188 of record VHDH01000047.1, read on the forward strand.
GCAGAACCGCAAGCTGCTCTTCAATGAGGACGGCACGCCCACCGCGCGCACCAAGTCCATCTGGGGCCACACGCCGATGAACCGCTTTGGCGAAGCGCACGAACTCATCGGCGCGTGCCTCTTCCTCGCCAGCCACAAGGCCAGCAGCTTCGTGACCGGCACGGACATCCGGGTGGATGGTGGGTTCCTGAGCCAGACGATTTGATTTTCAGCCACGGATTGAACACGGACAAAACACGGAGAACATTCTTGTGTCGTGCCTGTCGGTGTTCAATCCGTGTTTCATCCGTGGCTGACCTAAAGTCATGAACTTGCTCGCTTCCCCTGCTCTCACAGGCTCCGCTGTCTCCGCTGCGCAAGTTACCGAACTTGTCGCACAGGCCTGTCCGGCCAAGGACTACAAGGGCAGGAAGGTCCTCCTCATCGTGCCCGACGCCACGCGCACCGCGCCCGTGGGGCTGATCTTCCAGACGCTGTTCAGGCAAATCGGCGCGGTCACGGCGAACCTCGACATTCTCATCGCGCTGGGCACGCATCAGCCCATGAGCGAGGCGGCGATTTGCGACCGATTGGAAATCTCCGCGGCCGAGCGCGCGGCAACCTACGGCACGGTGCGCTT
>VHDH01000048.1 GCA_016871445.1 Verrucomicrobiota bacterium
GCCGCGATTGGTCATCGCCGTCCGTGGCATCCGGCTCTCACGTCTGGCTGGCCCTCGCACCCAAAGGCGTGCCGCGTGGGACCGGTCCCACCGCGAACAACCCCATGCTATGAATGGCACTGGGCGCGACCTGCGTGCGGATGAGCATTATGCGCGGCTTGAGTAGGCGAACCACCAGGGAAAGCCATTGGAAAGTCGAGGGGACGATCTAGTTCTGCTTGCGCCGCGTTGTCAGAGCGGCGGCTTGCACTGATCGCGCGGTTAGTTCACTCTCATTTCACTTCGCCATGAAAAACACGCCTGTCTCCCCCGTCGTTTCCCCCGTCACCCGCCGCACGTTTCTCCGCACCGGCGCGGTGCTAACCACCGCCATCGCCGCCCTCTCGCCCGCCGCGCGCGCGCAAACCAACGCGAACAGCAAACTTCGCATTTACCAAATCGGCGTCGGCGGTATCGGCGGCCTGCAGCGCAACGGCTTGAAAGATCATCCGCAGGTCGAGTGGGCCGGCTTCTGCGACGTGGATGCCCGCGAGTTGGATAAAATTAAAAAACAGTTTCCGAACGCGTGGACGCTGAAGGATTACCGCGAAGGCTTCGCGAACAAGGTCGGTGATTTCGATGCCGTCATCGTGGACACCCCGGACTACCACCACGCGCCTATGATGATCACGGCGCTCAAGCACAAGAAGCACCTCTACGGGCAAAAACCCCTCGTCCACCAACTCGAGGAACTCCGCCTCATCCGCGACGCCCTCGCCGCCCGGCCCGGCCTCGTCACGCAAATGGGCAACCAACGCGCTTGCAACTTGGGCCGGATGCAAGCCGTGGAAATTCTCCGCAATGGCCAGCTCGGCAAACCCGTCGAGGCTCACGTCTGGACCGGCAGCGTCGCGCGCGGCACCTACTTCGGCGACCCGTGGGCCGACTACACCGCCGCCAAGCCCGTGCCCGACTATCTCGACTGGGATTTGTGGAACGGCCCGCTCACCAAGCCCCTGCCTTACAGCGAAGATCTCGCGCCGCGGCGCTGGCGTTCCTTCTGGGAAACCGGCGGCGGCCAGCTCGCGGACTGGGGCTGCCACCTGCTTGACTTGCTTTACTTCGCCTACGACCTCCCGTCGCCCGAGGCCGTCATCACGCACACGCCCAAGCCCTCGAACGCCAGCCACACCTCGCACAACCAGAGCACGATCACCTATCCGGGCCGTGGCCAGTTCGCGCGCGAGAAATTCGTGGTGCGCTACAACGACGACGCGCTCCTGCCGTCCTTCGCCGCGCTCGGCCTGCCGCCCACCAAGCCCGGAGCCAACCACACCATGGTCGTCTGCACCGAAGGCACCTTGCTCCTCCAAGCCGACGGCAAGATCACCGTCTTCCGCAAAGGCGAAGTCGTCGCCAACGAGCCGATGCCCGTGACCACGCCACATCACCATTGGAAAGATTGGGCCGACAACTGCCTCGGCGCGAAGAAACACCTCTGGGCCCCGCTGACCATCGGCTGGCGCATCACGGAACCCGCGCTCTTGGCAGTGAAGGCCACGCGCTTCCCCGGCCAAGAACTGCGCTGGGACGGCGTGAACTTCCGCTTCACCAACCACGAGCAGGCCAACAACGAAATCCTCAAGCGCAACTACCGCGCCGGCTTCGCCCCGCCGTCCATGGCGTGACGTCGGGGATCTCTCGGAGCCAAGGCCATGGTCAAGATCCTGTTCTCCTTGGCGTTTCTGGTCAGCCTATTCTGGCTGATCGAGCATATCTTGGGCAACAAGCGTGGTCGGCCATGGCGGCGGCGGTAACCTGATCACCGAAGGCCCAAGTCACCCGCAGGAGCAAGTAGCAAACTTCACGTTTACCCCACCTTACGCAGCTTGGTGACGCGGCCGGTGGCGACCCACTCGGCAACGAAGATGTTGCCGGCGGCGTCGAAGCAGGCGTCGTGCGGATGGATGAACTTGCCATCTATCCACTTGGCGCTATCGCCGCGGACGTCCTTCACGAGTTTGGTCACGCGCTCCACGTCTTCGCCGAGGCGGGCGACGACTTCGTTCTTCGAGTTGAGCAAGGTGATGCGGGCGTGGAGCTCGGGCACGAGCAGTAGGTCCTTCCACGAGTCGAGATTCGCGGGCAGGCCGTAGCCCTTGAGGGTCTCGATGTATTTGCCGTCCAGGGTGAGGTATTGGAGGGTGTGGTTGGCGCGATCACAAACGACGACGCGCTGTTCACGGCCTGGGCGGCGGTCGATCCAAATGCCGTGCGGGGTCTGGAACGTGCCTTCGCCTTTGCCCGGGCCGCCAAATTTTGAAACCCAGTTGCCGTTTTTGTCGTAGCGGTGGACGTGGAAGGAACCGTAGCCATCGGTGAGCAGGAATCCGCCGTCATCGAGAAAGGCGAAATTTGTGGGCATGAAGGCGTCGCGGCCCCAGCGTTTCACGCGGACTTTATCCTCGTCCTTCGCATAAACACCACTGTCCATCGGCGCGTATTTTTCCCAGACGACTTCGCCGGTGAGCGTCAGCTTGGCAAAGGCCTTCACCTGCTGGTAGGCGCAGACGTAGAGAAACTCCTTGCCACCCTCGTTGCGCACCTCGATGCCGTGGCCGCCGCCCTGAAACTGTTTGCCGAAGGCACGGATGAACTTGCCCTTGGGATCGAACACGAAGATGGACGGGTGATCCTTCAGGTTCTCGCGGCCCTCATGGATGACGTAAAGGTTCTGATCGCGGTCCACGGCGACGTTGTGAGTGGTCTGCCAAGTGTATTGCGCGGGAAGTTGGGCCCAGTTGTGGTGCACCTCGTAGCGGTGCTCGCCCTCGCCGATAACGAGTTGCTTGTCAGACTTCTGTGCAGTGAGCATTCGCGGGGCGGCAACTGCAGCGGTGGTGGCGGCGAGGAAGTGGCGGCGGGAAAGGCGTGTTTTCATGAATAATGGAGGCAATCGGTGGTGTTGTTCCGGCCAATACTAGGCATTCGCCGAGGCGGCGCAACCACAGTGTTTCGGAGACAGGCGGTGACGGCTTGCCTTCCGTTTTGCGGTTCCGGCAGGCTGACGTCATGAGCATTGCGTTACATCAACTGCGCGCCGGCGTGATCGGCACCGGTTTCATCGGCCCGGTGCACATCGAAGCATTGAAGCGACTCGGCGTGCAGGTAATGGCGATTTGCGGCTCGACGCGCAACGCCCGGGCCACAGCGGACAGGTGGGGCATCCCCGAAGTCTATGGCGACTACGACTTCCGCGCGCTGCTCCGCTCTCCAAGCGTAGACGTGATCCACATCACCTCGCCTAACAAGGTTCACGTTGAGCAGTCACTCGCGGCGCTCGCGGCGGGCAAGCACGTCATCTGCGAAAAACCGCTAGGCATGACGGCCAAGGACACGGCCAAGGTGGTTGCGGCGGCGAAGCGGAAAAACGCGCCAGTCTTCGCCGTGAACTATATGTGCCGCTTCTTCCCCGCCGTGCTGCAGATGCGCGCGCTGGTGGCGCGCGGCGACCTCGGGCAGATCATCCACGTCCAAGGCCACTTCTTCCAGGACTGGCTGCTACACGCCACCGATTACAATTGGCGGCTCCTCGCCAGCGAGGGCGGCAAGCTCCGCGCCGTCGGCGACATCGGCACGCATTGGATTGACGCAGTGTCTTTCATTCTTGGCGCGCGCGCAGAAAGTGTCTTTGCCCACTTGGAGACGTTCCACCGCACCCGCTACCGACCAAAAGGCGAGGTGCAAACCTTTGCGAAAATCGACCCTAAGACGATGGTGCCCTACCGGTGCGATACGGAGGACTTAGGCAGCGTGCTGCTGAAGTTTGGCAAGGCGCGGCACGGCTTTGTGGACGGCGTCCACGCCAATGCCTCCATCTCGCAAGTGGCCGCCGGCTGGAAATGCAGCCTTGCCTTGGGCATCTACGGCACAAAGGGCAGTGTGCGGTGGGACTTACAACAGCCGAACGAAATCCTCGTGGGTCGTCGCGAAGAACCGAACCAGGTGCTCCAGCGCGCCACCGCCGGCTTCAGCAAGGACGTGGCGGGCTTCACCGATTATCCCGGTGGCCATCCCGAGGGTTTCCCCGATAGCCACAAGATGCATTACCGCGCTGTGTATGAGCATATCGCCAGCGGCCGACGAACCCCCGTGCTCTTCGCCACGGCAGAGGACGGGCACCACGAGGTGAAGTTGTGCGAGGCGGTCCTGCGCAGCAGTCGGTCACGCCGATGGGTCAAGGCTTAAGCCGCCGCGCCGTATTGCCAGTTGCCAAGCCGGCCGAGTTTTGCCAAAGATTCCGGACTAGTTTGGCTGTTTTCCCCGGGTAAGCTGTCCGGCTCAGCCATCCCCAAATATCATGAGCACTGGCTTGAAAATCTCTAAAAATGGCGCACTAGACTTCTTGTCCTTGGGCGCGCTGGTCCATCGCCTTGATCCTGGCATCATCCCGTTCCGCAAGGCGAACAGTTGCGACATCCACGTCAGCGGCGGCGAATTCAACGTCTCCGCCAACCTCTCCGACTGCTTCCGCCTGAACACCGGCGTGGCGAGCGCGATGGTGGACTACCCTATTGGCGACCTCATCGCCGAGCGCGTGCGCGCGATGGGCGTGAAGCCGTTTTACAAGCGTTTCAAGCACGACGGCGTGCGCGGGCCGAACATGGCGACCGTCTACTCCGACCGTGGCCAAGGCGTTCGCGCCCCTGTCGTTTTCTACAACCGCTGCAACGAGGCCGCTGGCCAACTCAAACCCGGCGACTTCAACTGGAAGGAAATCTTCGGTAACGGCGTGCGCTGGTTCCACAGCGGCGGCATCTTCGCTGCGCTATCTGAGACAACGGGTGAGTTGATCATTGAGGCGATGAAGGAAGCCAAGCAGCACGGAGCCGTGACTTCCTTCGACCTGAATTACCGCCAAAAGCTCTGGGACATCTGGGGCGGGCAGGACAAGGCCGTGGACGTCCTCGGCCGCATCGTCAAGCACGTGGACGTGCTCGTGGGCAACGAGGAAGACCTCCAAAAGGGCCTCGGCATCGAGGGCCAGGACGTCGAGAGCAAGAGCAAGCTGGACCCTTCCGCGTTCTACGCCGTCATCGAGAAAGCCACCAAGAAGTTCAAGAACGTGAAGGCCGTGGCGACCACACTGCGAGAGGTTCACTCCACCAACCGCCACACTTGGGGTGCGGTCGCGTGGGTCAACGGGCAGACCTATCAATCCCCGATGTGCGAACTCGACGTCGTGGATCGCGTCGGCGGTGGTGACGGTTACGCGGCGGGCTTTTTCTACGGCCTGCTCTCCGGCGCGTCCGAGCAGGAAGCGGTCAATCTGGGCTGGTCGCACGGCGCGTTGCTTACCACCTTCCCCGGTGACACGACGATGGCAACAGTGGAGCAAGTGAAGGCATTCGCCAAGGGCGGCTCCGCGCGGATCCAACGGTAAGTGGTCCCACCAACTGAATGACGCAAGGCCCGGCAGCAATGCTGGGCCTTTGCTTTACGAAGCGACCTCGAGACCAAGTTACGCGCGCTTTACCCGCTTGAATCACCTGCGGAGAGCGCGCTTCAATTCCCTCGCTATGAAAGCCGTCCAGCTTCTCGCCCACGGCAAGCCCGGCCAATTCAGGTTCGGCGAAGTCCCCGACCCCGCGCCCGCCACTGACGAGGTAGTGGTGCGCGTGCGTGCGTGCGGCGTGAACCACCTTGACTTGTGGTGCGAGCAGGGCGAACTGCCCCTGCCCATCCTGCTGCCGCGCATTGGCGGCGGTGAAGTGGCCGGTGAAATCCTTGCACTCGGCGCGGACGTGGACCAGTGGCGCGTGGGCGATCGGGTGGCGGTGCAATCCAACCTCTTCTGTGGTACCTGCGAGTTCTGCCTGCGCGGCGAGGATTCCAACTGTCTGAACGCCCGGTTGCTTGGGGTGCAGTGCGACGGCGGCTTCGCCGAAAGGGTTAAGGTGCCCGCGCGCTGCGTCGTGAGGCTGCCCGAGGCGGTAAGCTTCGAAACCTCAGCCGCGCTCACGCTGGCGGGCAGCACAGCGATGCACATGCTCACCGACCGCGCGGAAGTGCGCGCACGTGACTGGGTGCTAGTGATCGGCGCGGCCAGCGGGGTCGGCTCGGCAGCCATCCAAATTGCAAAGCAGCTTGGCGGGCGCGTCATTGCCACGGCCTCCACGCCAGCCAAGCGCGAGCTGGCGCAACGCCTCGGCGCGGAGTTCGTCGTGGATTCCACGAAGGCTGACTGGCCGTCCGAGGTGCGCAAGATTACGGACAAACGCGGCGTGGACCTTGTAGTTGAGCACACGGGCGGCGCGGTACTGCAGGCCGTATTCCACTGCCTCGCGCGCGGCGGCACGGTAGTGACGTGCGGTGCGACCGGCGGCCGCGAGGTGCCAATGCAGCTCTGGCCATTCTTCGTGAAGCAGCACCGGCTCATCGGCAGCTACGGCCGCAACCGCAGCGACCTGAACGCGACCCTCGAATGGGCAGCGGACGGACGCCTCAAACCGGTCATCCACCAACTCTTTTCGCTGACGGACTTGAGCGCTGCATTTGCAATGCTCCGAAGCCGGCAGGTGCTAGGCAAGCTGGTAATTAAGCCGTAGCGCGCCGTTTCACAGAATCCAAGCAAACAGAATTGTGAGCCCGAAAATCCCAATTTGCAGCGCGTAATTTGGTAACTAACCCGCTTGGCTTTCCCGCGTGACTTTCCGGCGGGCGGCTAACATCGTTCGGACTGCTTTATGGGCAAGAGAACTTCAAGACCGGTCTCACGCAGCGGGCGCTTCACCAGAGGGCCCGGCGCAGATGTCGCGCGCTTCACCGAATCCGTTTCCTTCGATTGGCGGCTATGGCGGCACGACCTCCAAGGTTCGCTCGCACACGCCCGAATGCTCCAACGAATCGGCGTATTGACGAAGGCGGAATGCAAGGCGATCGCCAAAGGGCTGGAGCAAATTTACGCTGAGATCGAAGCGGGTAAGTTCCGGTGGAAACCCGAGTTGGAGGATGTCCACATGAACATCGAAGCGGAGCTGACCCGGCGCGTACCCGCCGGCGCGAAACTGCACACCGGACGCTCGCGTAACGACCAAGTTGCGCTCGACGTGCGCATGTGGCTGCGCGACGAGATCACTGAACTGGTGACAATAGAGCTTCCGGATTTGCAGCGGGCGCTGGTCGAGCTCGGTGAACGAAACCAGGCTATTATCATCCCCGGCTACACTCATTTGCAACGCGCACAGCCGGTTTACCTGGCCCATCACCTGCTCGCCTATGTCGAAATGTTGGCTCGTGACAATTCACGATTTTCAGGCTGCTTCAGCCGGCTAAACGTCTGCCCGCTGGGCAGTGGAGCTATCGCAGGATCCACGTTGCCACTAGACCGCCAGTTCGTCGCTGAACAGCTTGGCTTCAAGGACTCAAAGGGGCGTCCGGCGGTTTCACAGAACTCAATGGATGCAGTAAGTGACCGGGATTTCATGGTGGAGTTCTGCGCCACGGGCGCCTTGCTGGCCGCGCACCTGTCGCGGCTTGCTGAGGACCTGATTCTCTGGGCCAGCAGCGAGTTCAACTTCATCAAGATTGCCGATGCCTACACGACTGGCTCATCGCTGATGCCGCAGAAAAAGAACCCTGACATCGCCGAGCTGACGCGCGGCAAGACAGGGCGTGTGTATGGCAACCTCATGGCCCTACTCACGCTCTTGAAGGGCCTGCCGATGACCTACAATCGCGACCTACAGGAGGACAAGGAGCGGCTCTTTGACACTGCCGATACAGTGCGCTCCTGTGTGCGGCTCATGGCCGCGATGTTGCGCCATACGAAGGTTAACGCCGCCGCCTGCACCGCCGCCGCGAGCGACTCCACACTGCTTGCGACCGACCTTGCCGACCATCTCGTGCGCAGGGGAATGCCGTTCCGCCTCGCGCACCACGCGGTCGGCACAGCAGTGGCGCTCGCGGAGAAGCTGGGCAAGCCGCTCGGCGACCTGACCGCCGCCGAGTTGAAGTCCCTGAACGCTGCGTTCGGCAAGGACGCCAAGGACTGCTTCAGCCTTGTGAGAGCAATGGCGCGGCGGAACTTGACCGGCGCACCCGGCACGAAGGAAGTAGCGAAGCAGCTTGCCCGCTGGCGCAGGCTGCTTGCGTAGCTCATGCCGCCGTGCTGATTTGATTTTTAGGGTGGCACACCACGCGCGCGGGGACTCTAGGGTTTTTACTTAGTTTCTCAAATTTGACAGGCCAGAAACCTGTAGTACGTAGATATAGACAGAGAAGCACAATGGGCAGCACACACTTAGCCTTCAATGGCAGCGATGGCCGACCGGCGGTCCGCCCTAGTTGAGCGTGGTGGTCCGCGGCAGCCGTCGCCAGAAAGACGGAAATGCCTGCGTCGCCTGTAAACGAAAAGTCCGTGGGGGACCTTCGGCGCACTGAATTACTCTCCACGCTCGCCCGACCACCTCAAGTTTCCTTCTCCTGCGCCGGCCGCCTGACTGCCCTCGCCTCCGCCTCGCGCGGGCTGCCCGACCGCTGCATCACCAGATTCCTCGCGGAGACGCTCGCGGCCGTAACTGGCGAAAGCGTATTGCTGCTACATATCGTGCCAACGAGCGCCGGGGCCCCGACCAAGGTTTGGAGCCCGCTGCACTCGCTTCCAAACAATGGCTTCGCCTTCGCGGACCAACTCCAACATCTGGCCGGCTTCGACCAGCTAACGCTGCACGTAACAAATCACTTGGCCGAACGTTCCTTCCTCACCGCATTCCTCGGGCACTGCATGCGGCACTTCGGCCATGTGCTGGTGCATATTGACACGGACGTATCCCGGCTGGTGCTGGCGGAGGCGGCGGCCCGCGCGACTCACACTTTTGTCCTCGCCCGCCAAACGGTGGCCAGCCTCTTCGAGTTCAACCAACTCGCACGGGAGCTCGCCACTGCCCGTACGGGCGAGGCCACGGATTTGAAGCTCGTCCTCTGCCTCGACCACGGCGAAGTTCCGCAGCCCACAGAGGATTTTTTCAAGCAAGTCGGCCAACGCGTCCACCTCAACCTCCGCGAAACACCCGCGACCATGGGCGACCTCCAGGCGCACTGCGGAGGTCCGTGGCCGGCGGCGTTCAAGTTTGACCTCCGCCGGCTCGCACGTGAAATCGGCCGCTGCCGCCTGGGCCTCGCGCTCTCCAGCGGCGGCGCAAAGGGCCTCGCGCACATCGGGGTCCTCCAAGTCCTCGAAGAAAACGGCATCGAAGTGGACCTGGTCGCGGGCACAAGCATGGGTTCCTACATCGGCGCGCTATGGGCGTTTGGGCATGACGGCCAGTTCATCGAGCACAAGGCCCGTGAAATCGAGGGCAAATGGGGTTTGCTCAAGCTGATTGATCCCGCGTTTCCACCACGGCGCGGCTTTATCTACGGGCACGCGATTCGCGAGCGACTCGAGCGCAGCATCGGCGACGTGCGCTTCGAGCAACTCGCACGACCGCTGTGCGTGGTGACGACGCGGTTCGACACATTGGAGCGCGTAGTGTTTGACACTGGCGAGGTTTCGCCCGCTGTGCTGGCGAGCTGTGCAATTCCGAGTGTCTTCGTCCCGGTGCGGCTCGACGGCGAGACCTACATTGACGGCGGCGTGAGCGACCCGCTGCCGGTGGACGTGCTGCGCGAGGCCGGTGTCGAGCGCGTCATCGCGGTGAACACCATTCCCACGCCCGCCTTTCTCCGCGGCGCCCAAGAGCACGAGCGCGAGCAGGTGGACCTAAAGCACTGCCGCTTCAATTTTCTCCGACTGCTCAACCAACAAGTGAACTATTTCGCCCACGGCAACATTCTCGACGTCACCCAGCGCGCCGTCATTGGCGGGCAGATTCGGGCCGCTGAAGATGCTTGCCGGCAAGCCGACGTCGTCCTACGTCCGCTCGCCTGCGACTCCCGCTGGCACGACTTTTCCAACCCCGGAAAATACATTTCGCTCGGTCGCCGCGTGGCCGAGGAGAACTTGTCTGCACTCAAACAACTCGTGAACCGAAAGGAGCCCACCCATGAACACCAAACTCCTCAACACGAACTGGCAGCGGCTGCCTGAAGCTACCGTCCGCGCGCTTCAAGCCGAGCGCCTGCGCCGCTGGCTGCGCGACACCGTGCTGCCCTTCTCTGCGCACTACCGCGAGCTGTTCCGGCAGTTGAAACTTAGCGCCGACGACTTCCGCTCGCTCGACGACCTGCGCCGCCTGCCGTTCACGAGCAAGACCGACCTGCTCAATACGCCGGACAACCTGCAGAAAGCCCGCGACTTCCTGCTTATGCCCGACCGCAATGCGCTCTCACGGCGGCCCTCGACGATTCTCCGCGCACTGCTGCACGGGCGCAAAGCCGTGGCGGATGGTTTTGAGAATGAGTTTCGCCCCATCTTCCTCACGAGCACCACTGGCCGCAGCGCCGATCCCGTGCCGTTCCTTTACACGAACCACGACCTCGCAAACCTCCAGCTCGCCGGTGAACGTGTCTTCGGCGTTTGCGGGGCGCGGCGCGAGGACAAGCTACTAAACATGTTTCCCTACGCACCGCACCTGGCGTTCTGGCTCACCCACTACGGCAGCACGAGTTTCGGCGTGTTCACCGCAAGCACCGGCGGCGGCAAGGTGCTGGGCACCGAGGGCCAACTCCGTTTCCTGCGTAAGATTCGCCCCGACGTGCTCATTGGCATGCCTACCTTTGTTTACCATGTGCTGCACCAAGCGGCGGAGGAAGGCGTGCGCTGCGAAAACCTCCACCGCATCGTGCTCGGCGGCGAGAAAGTGCCCGACGGCATGCGCCTCAAACTCCGCAATCTTGCCCTCGAACTCGGCGCGCGCGAACTCGATGTGGTCACGACCTACGGCTTCACCGAAGCGAAGATGGCCTTTGCCGAATGCCCCGTGCCCGTGGACCAGACGCCCTCTGGCTACCACCTCTATCCCGACCTCGGCGTCGTGGAAGTTGTAGACCCGAAGACCGGCGAGCCGGTCGCAAACGGCCAGCCCGGCGAGATTGTCTTCACCCCGCTCGACTCGCGCGGGACGGTGGTGCTGCGCTACCGCACGGGCGATTACATTGACGGCGGTTTGACCTACGAAGCTTGCCCGCACTGCGGACGCCAAGTGCCGCGCCTCCTCGGCAAGATTTCCCGCAGCTCCGCGTTCAAGGAAGTGCAGCTCGACAAAATCAAGGGCACGCTCGTGGACTTCAACGAGTTGGAGCACATCCTTGATGACGCCCCCAATGTGGGTGCGTGGCAGCTCGAGCTCCGCAAGCTCCACGACGACCCGCTCGAAGTGGATGAGTTAGTCCTGCACGTTCAGAAGACCAATGGCGCGGACGATGACCATCTGACGCACGACCTCCGCACACGCCTGATGACGCATTGCGAAATCACACCCAATCGCATCGCATTCCATACCGCCGAGCAGCTGCGCGATTTGCAAGGCGTCGGCGTGCAACTTAAGGAACAGAAACTCGTAGACCATCGGCCCAAGAGCACGGCGGCAACCGCGCTACAGACCAATTGAACGACTCCATGAAATTCCAAGCTCCCAACCTTCGTCCTGCCGAGGTCGCATGAAAATCCCCCGCCTGGTCATCGTGGACGGCATCCGCACGCCGTTTTGCAAAATAGGTTCCGACCTTGCGGCACACAGTGCGGACGAGTTGGGCCGCATTGCCACGCAAGCGCTCCTTACCCGCACCGGCCTTGACCCCGCGCTCATTGACGAGGTCATCTTCGGCTGCGTGGGCCAGCCGGCCGAAGCCGCGAACGTCGCGCGCGTCATCGCCCTGCGGGCGGGAATTCCTGAACATGTATCGGCCATCACCGTGCATCGCAACTGCGCGTCCGGCTTGGAGGCACTGACGCAGGCTTACGAAAAGATGACTGCCGGACGCGGCTCCATCTTCCTTGTTGGTGGCACGGAAAGCATGAGCAATTACCCGCTGCTCTATACGCAGACGGCCGCCGAGAAACTCGGCAGACTGGGACGCGCAAAATCTTTCGGCGAGAAACTCTCTGCCTTCACTGCGTTCCGGCTTGCCGACTTCAAGCCCCGCATCACGCTTCAGCTCGGCCTCACCGACCCCGTCTGCGGCATGGGCATGGGTGACACCGCCGAATTGCTCGCCCGCGAATCCGACCTCACGCGCGAGGAGCAAGACGCCTTTGCCCTCGAGTCCCACCACCGCGCCACCGTCGCAAAGGCCCGGCTAGCCGAGGAGATTTGCCCCGTCTTTCCCACGCTCGCCTCGGGCAAGAGCCCCAAGCCCATCACCGCCGACAACGGCGTGCGCGAGTCGCAGACCATGGAGGCGCTTGCGAAACTTAAACCCGTCTTCGACCGCCACCACGGCACTGTCACCGCCGGGAACGCCTCGCAAATCACCGACGGCGCGGTGGCGTTGCTCGTGATGACCGAGGAACGCGCCGCCGAGCTCGGCTTCACTCCGCTCGGCGCGATGCTCGGCTACGCTTACGCCGGCTGCGACCCCACGCGCATGGGGCTTGGTCCCGTGTATGCCATCGCGAAGGCCGAGGAGAAGACCGGCCTCGCCGTGAACTACGCCGACCTCGTGGAAATCAACGAGGCCTTCGCCGCGCAGACGCTCGCGGTGCTCAAGTGCTGCGAGTCCGAGAAGTTCGCGAAGAAGATGCTGGGCCGGGCCCATCCCGTCGGCGAAATCCGCCGCGACCGCCTCAACGTCAACGGCGGGGCTATCGCGCTTGGACATCCCGTCGGCGCCACCGGAGCGCGCCTTGTTTTGACCAGCTTGAAAGAACTGAAGCGACGAAATCAAAAGCGCGCGCTCGTGTCCGTCTGCATCGGCGGCGGGCAAGGCGCGGCCATCTGGCTGGAGGCATTATGAACAGCCTGCGTATCGAGCAAACTCACCCGAATCCCGTGACGGCGACATCCAGTCGCTGTGTTGCGGGTGGATTGCTCAAGACGTTTTCAAACTGCTGTTGCTTGCAGACGGCGGTTGGAAACCACCAGCACGGGCCATCGCGCACGTTTACTCAACTACCAGAGGACGTTTTATGAGCACCGCGACCTTCCCTCCCCCCACTCAGCTCTCCCTCAACGTGATGAACGAACCCAAGTCGCCACCCGCCACCGGGCCGCGCGAGTTCAAGAACATCCGCCGCGAAGTCACCGCCGACGCCATCGCTGTCCTCACCTTCGACCGGCCCGATTCCGCCGCGAACATCTTTGACCGCGCCACGCTGGAGGAACTCAACGCCCACCTCGACGCGCTGGAGGGCGACTCCACCTTGCGCGGCGTCGTGCTCACCAGTGCGAAGCCCGCCATCTTCATCGCCGGTGCTGACCTGCACTCGCTTTCCCCGGCATCGATGAACGCGCTGCGCGACATCGTTGAGTTCGGCCAGCACGTGTTCAACCGGCTTGCCGCGCTTCCGGTCCCAACCGCCGCCGCGATTCACGGCGCTGCGCTCGGCGGCGGTTTCGAGGTTTGTCTGGCTTGTGATTTCCGCCTCGCCACAACCGACAAGACCACGAAGCTCGGCCTGCCAGAGGTGCAACTCGGCATCCTGCCCGCGTGGGGCGGCAGCACGCGGCTCCCGCGCCTCATCGGCCTGCCCAAGGCGCTCGACCTCATCCTCGCCGGTAAGACCGTCGCCGCGAAGCAGGCACTTAAGCTCGGCATGGTAGATGACTTGGTGGCGCCTGAGAAATTGCTCGCCGTGACGCTGGCGAAGGTCGCTAAGGCCGGGCGCAAGCCGCGTCGCACCGTTCCCTTCGCGGTCAAGGCCACGAACAACGTCGTCGCCGCAACCCTCTTTTCTCTACTCTCGCGACGGAACCTGTTCAAAAAGACGCGCGGTCACTACCCCGCCGTGCTGAACGCACTCGAGGTCGTGACGCTCGGCGTGGGCCGCTCGGAGAAGCGCGCTTTAAAGCTGGAGGTCGACGCGATTTGCCTGCTCGCGCAGACCGAGGCGGCGAAGAATTTGATTCGCTTATTTTTTCTCCAAGAGCGGGCGAAGAAGCTCGGTTTCGGAAGCGAACGCAAAGAAGCAGACGCGCCCCGGCGCATTGAGCGCGCCGCCGTCATTGGTGCGGGAGTGATGGGCGGCAGCATCGCGCAGTGGCTCGCAACTCGCGGCGTCGCCGTGTTGCTCCGCGACATCAATGCCGACGCCGTCGCACGCGGCATGGCAGGCGTCGCCAGGCTCTTTGCCGATGGCACCAAGCGCCGTACCTTTTCACCGGTTGAAGCACGCGCCGCCATGGACAGAATTTTCCCGGTCGTCGAGTTGCCTTCACTCCGCCGCACCGATGTCATCATCGAAGCGGCGGTCGAGCGGATGGACTTGAAGAAGGACATCTTCCGCAAGCTGGAGCGGCTTGCCGGACCGGACACGATTTTGGCGACCAACACCTCCGCGCTCTCCGTCACCGAGCTCGCCGACAGCCTGTGCAGGCCAGACCGCATCGTCGGCATTCACTTCTTCAACCCGGTGCATCGCATGCAGTTGGTCGAAGTCATCCACACGCCGCGCACGGACGCGGAGGTGGTGCGGCGCGCGCTGCGGTTCGTGCAGCAGGTCGGCAAGCTCCCCGTGCTCGTGAAGGACAGCCCCGGCTTCGTCGTGAACCGCGTGCTCATGCCGTATCTCGTGGAGGCGGCGCGGCTCTTCGAGCGCGGCGCGGACACCGGCGAGATTGACGAGGCGATGCTGGATTTTGGGATGCCGATGGGCCCGCTGCGCCTCGTGGACGAGGTCGGCACGGACGTTTCGATGCACGTGGCCGAGACACTGGCGTGTCATTACCCCCGGCGCATGGCCGTGCCGGAGGTGCTCGGCCGACTGGTCAAAGGCGGGCAGCTCGGGCGCAAGTCGGGCGAAGGATTTTATCTGCATCGCGGCAAGGAAGCCGTGCCGGGCGAGGACGCCGCACGCTGCGTGAGAGACGACTCCGCCGCGAACTTGAATCGCGTGGACCTCGGACAGCGCATGGTGCTGCTGATGGTCAACGAGGCCGCGCGCTGCGTGGAGGAAGGCATCGTGAGCGGGCCGGAGGACGTGGACTTGGCGATGGTCATGGGCGCGGGCTTCGCGCCGTTCCGAGGCGGCCCGCTGCGCCACACGGATACGGTCGGCGTGGCGAACCTCCTGCGGGCAATGAACGAACTGGTGGACGCCGGCGAGCAACACTTCGCCCCTTGCGCGTTGCTAATGGATTTGGCGACCAAAAACGGAAAATTCTATCCCGAGAAAGGAGTGTTAATATGAAAACATCTGCACCTCCCTCCAAGGAACCGCGCCCCAAGCCGGCCGCTGACGACGCCGCACAAGTGATTGACACCTCAAAGATGAGCGCCGGCCAACGTGCGGCGCTCGAACTCACCGAATCCGCCCGCGACGCCGCGTCGGAGAAGGGCAGCTTCGCCGCGAACCTCTTCATGGGCCGGCACGAGTTGGACCGCGTCCTGCCGTTTCCCGCGCAGTCGCACGAGGACCGCGACCAGGGCGATGCCTTCCTCGCCCGGCTCGACGCCTTCCTCCGCGCCAATGTGGACCCCAATGAGATTGACCGCACCGGCGAAATTCCTGACGCAGTCATCGAGGGGCTGGCGAAGCTGGGCGCCTTCGGCATCAAGATTTCGCCGCAACTCGGTGGGCTGGGGCTGTCGCAGACGAATTACTGCCGCGCCGCTGTGCTGCTGGGCAGCTATTGCGGCAACCTCGCCGCGCTCGTCTCCGCACACCAAAGCATTGGTGTGCCGCAGCCGCTCATTCTCTTTGGCACCGACGAGCAAAAGGCAAAGTGGCTGCCGCGCTGCGCAAAGGGCGAGATCTCCGCCTTCGCGCTTACGGAACCAAGCGTCGGCTCTGACCCTGCGACCTTGCAAACGCGCGCCGAACCAACCGCTGACGGTGAGCACTTCGTCATCAACGGCGAAAAACATTGGTGCACGAACGGGCTGAAAGCCGGCGTGCTCGTCGTGATGGCGCAAACGCCTGCGAAGGTCGTTAACGGCCGCGAGCGCAAGCAGATCACGGCCTTTATCGTGGACATGGACACGCCGGGCATCGAAATCACACACCGCTGTCGCTTCATGGGCCTGCGCGCGCTCTACAACGGCGTCGTGCGCTTTACCGACGTGAAGGTGCCGCGCGCAAACATCATCCTGGGCGAGGGCAAAGGCTTGAAGGTCGCGCTCGCCACATTAAACACAGGCCGGCTTACTTTGCCCGCCGCCTGCACCGGCCTTGCTAAGCGTTGCCTCGCAGTGTCACGCCAGTGGGCCGCCGAGCGCGTGCAATGGGGTGCGCCCATCGGCAAGCACGCCGCCATCGCCGAAAAGCTCGGGCGCATGGCCGCGAACATCTTTGCGATGGAAGCGATGACGCTCTACACCGCCAGCCTCGTGGACCGCGACAAGCAGGCCGATATCCGTCTCGAAGCCGCCATGGGCAAACTCTGGGGCAGCGAACGCGCGTGGGAAATCGTGGACGACACGATGCAGATTCGCGGTGGGCGCGGCTACGAAACCGCACAGTCACTCAAGGAGCGCGGCGAAAAACCCATCGCCGTCGAACGCTTCCTGCGCGACTGCCGCATCAACACCATCTTCGAGGGCAGCAGCGAAATCATGCGGCTCTTCATCGCGCGCGAAGCGCTGGACCCGCATCTGAAAGTCGCCGGCGCCGTGCTCAACTCGCAGTTGCCGCTCGCGGTGCGCGCGAAGGCCGCCGTCGGAGCCGGCCTATTCTACGCCGGTTGGTATCCGCGCCAATGGCTGCCATCGCTTGGCTCCATAGACGCGCATCCCACACTCGCGAAGCACCTCAAGTTCGCCCGCCGCGCCGCGAGACGCCTCGCCCGCTCGCTTTATCACGCGATGGTTCTTAACGGCCCGGCGCTGGAGAAACAGCAAGTCCTGCTCGGCCGCTTCGTGGACATCGGCACGGAACTCTTCGCCCTCACCGCTGCGTGTTCGCGCGCGCAGGCGATGTTGAAGGACGCCAAGTCGCTGGAGGAAAAAGAGTCACTGCTCCAGCTCGTGGACTGCTTCGCGCAGCAAGCGCGCCTCCGCGTGGCGCGGCACTTCGACGGCCTCCGCCGCAACGCCGACCGCGCGGGCTACAAGCTGGCGCAAGGTGTTCTCTCCGGCCGGCTCGGCTGGTTGGAAGACGGCATTGTCGCTCGCCCGTGAGCGAGCGAGCCTCGCTGGGCGGCCAGCCCGGCACCCGGCCGCGCCTCTCTGTCCCGCGCGGCTGGGTTTTCCGTTTGCAGAAGCAGCCGTGGTGAGAAGGCTCTGACAGTGGCTGATGAATTTGGAGTTTCGAGGCTGGGTAAGTTGGAGCCCTCTCACGTGGCAGCTAACGGAGAAATTCTTCCTGATACTTCTCCCGTCGGCGCGCGATTTCCTCAATGTAACGGCGCGTGCCGGGAAAGGTCATTTGCGCGAGGAAGTGCTGGCTGTTCGTGGTTGCCGCGCCCGTGTTCCAGCGCAAGACGTGCGCACGCCCGGCGTTATAATCAGCGAGCGCGTAAGACACGGGGTCATCGCAGTGCGGGTAGCGGCGAAGCAGCTTCGCGAGATACCAGGTGCCGGCCAGCGTGTTCGAGCCGGGGTCGAGGATGTGTTCGTGGTGAAAGCCCGCGATGCGTTCCGCCTCGGCCCATTCGTGGGCGGCAGGTGCGCGAATTTGCATCAGTCCGATTTCGCCGGCCTTGCCGCGGGCGCTCGGGTCGAACCAACTTTCGCGCCAGACCACCGCCTTCACCAGCGCACCGTCCACGCCATAACGCGCGGCGGCGAGGCGAATGACGGCGTCCTGACTGTGCTCGCGCCAGCGCGCATAGAGAAACCAGCACAGCCCACCAAAATCCGCCACCACGACGGCGGCGGTGACCCAGAGCCACAGGCGGAAGGGGCGCTTCACGCGCGCATTGTGGGCCGGTCAAAGCCGGCGGAGCAAGCAGCCATGCAGCGCGCTACCATGGACCTTGGAAGCACTGCACGCCGCCAGCTACAAAGCCGTGCTGGACCCCAAGGATTTTCAGTAAGCCTTGCGCTCCTGACCCACCCAAAGGGATAGGCATCCGGACGTAACCGCGCGCGCTGCCCGGCGTCATCTTCGCCGCCCACGCGCATGTCCCAACTGTCCGCCAGCCCTGACCCTGCCAAGTCCGTGAAATGGGGCAGCCAGGCCGTGGATGAAATGATGATTGGCCACTTCGAGTTTTTCCTGCCGGTGGCAGCCAAAGTGGCGCACAATTGTCCGACTTTAACACCCGCCACTCCATGACTCCCAAACTCCACTCCGCCATCACCCCGCTGCTGCTCCTCGGCGCTCTCGGCGTCCTCTGCGGTCACTCCTTCGCCGCCGACCACTGGCCGCAGTTTCGCGGACCCGAGGCCGCCGGTGTGAGCGCGAACGCAAATCTCCCCGACAAATGGTCCGCCACGGAGAACGTCGCGTGGAAGACCGACCTGCCGGGGCGCAGTTGGTCATCGCCCATCGTGTGGGGCGGGAAAGTGTTCGTGACGGCGGTGGTGAATCGCGGTGAGAGCGAGCCGCCGAAGAAGGGGTTGTATTTCGGTGGCAACCGTCCCGAGCCGCCCAAGTCCGAGCACGAGTCGAAGGTGTTTTGCCTCGACGTCGCCACGGGAAAAATCCTCTGGGAACACACCGTGCATCGCGGCGCGCCGCAGACGGCCATCCATCTCAAGAGCAGCTACGGCGCGGAAACGCCCGTGACCGACGGCGAGCGCGTCTATGCAGTGTTCGGCGGGCTGGGCGTCTTCGCGCTCACGCTTGATGGCAAGGAAGTCTGGTCGCGCAAACTCGAGCCGCGCGCGACGCGTTACGGCTGGGGTTACGCGGCGTCGCCGGTGCTGCACGGCGGACGGCTGTTCCTCGTGAACGACAACGACGAACGCGCCGAACTGCTCGCGCTCGACACGAAAACCGGCAAGGAACTTTGGCGCGTGGACCGCGACGAAAAGAGCAACTGGTCCACGCCGTTCATCTGGAAACACGCGCAGCGCACCGAACTCATCACCACCGGCACGCGCGCGGTGCGCAGCTACGACCTCGACGGCAAACCGCTTTGGTCGTCGCGCGGCATGTCCAGCATCACCATCCCGACGCCGTTCACGGGCGACGGCCTGTTGTTTGTCAGCTCCGGCTACGTCGGCGACAAGCTGCGCCCGCTCTACGCCATCCGGCCCGGTGCGAATGGTGACATCTCGCTCAAGCCCGGCGAGACGGCCAACGACGTCATCGCGTGGTCGAATCCCGTCGGCGGCCCCTACAATCCCTCGCCGCTGTACTACGACGGACGCCTCTACGTGCTCTACGACCGCGGCCTGGTGAGTTGCTTCGACGCGAAGACGGGCAAGATGCTCTACGACCGCGAACGGTTGCCGAACGGTTTAGCTTTCACGTCATCGCCGTGGGCGGCGGGCGGAAAACTTTTCTGCCTCAACGAAGACGGCGTCTGCTTCGTGCTGCGCGCCGGGGACACGTTCGAACTGCTGCACACGAACAAGCTCGCCACCGACGACATGTGCATGGCCACCCCCGCGCTGGCCGGCGACCGCCTGCTCCTCCGCACGGCGGCGCGGGTGTATTGCGTGCG
>VHDH01000049.1 GCA_016871445.1 Verrucomicrobiota bacterium
CGCGGTCCATAAGTATTGAAGATGCGGACAATCCGCGTCTCCAGCCCGTGTTGCCGATGATAGGCCATCGTAATCGCCTCGGCGAAGCGCTTCGCCTCGTCGTAGCAGCCGCGCGGGCCGATCGTATTAACGTGGCCCCAATAATCTTCCGTCTGCGGGTGCACCAACGGATCACCATAAACCTCGCTCGTGCTCGTCAGGAGGAAGCGCGCACCCTTTTCCTTCGCAAGCCCCAACGCCTTGTGTGTGCCCAATGAACCAACTTTTAGTGTTTGGATTGGCAACTGTGCGTAATCTATCGGACTCGCCGGCGATGCGAAGTGCCAGACGTAATCAACCGGCCCTTCTAGAAACAGGAATTCCGTCACATCCTGCTGGATAAAGCGGAAGTTTAAGTTGCCCGCGAGATGCTCAATGTTCGCCACCGAGCCGGTCACGAGGTTGTCAATGCCGACAACCTTGTGCCCCTTCGACAAGAGCAGATCGGTCAGGTGTGAACCGAGGAAACCCGCCGCACCGGTGATAACGGACGTGGGCTGTGGACGGCGGGTGGATTTAGTTTTTGCTTTGGTCTTAGTTGCCATGTTCACGTTTTTGGAAGTTGCGGCGGGCCGCCGCGCGGCGGATCGCGCACTAAGCGCAGCGCCAAACAAGTTAGCGCAATGACCATCTCAATCCCGACAACCAACAGCACGCCAATGATAATCGTTCCCCGGCGGAAGCTTTGCTCCCACGCAGTAATCTCGTCGAAAACCTTCGGCCAAAGTTTGGCGACCAACTCGCCTTGCGAGAGTTTTCCCTCTTTCGCGTGCGCGTCGAGCAAAGCCTTGGCCACTGGCAGCAACCGCGTTCGCGCCGCCTCGATCTCTGAGCGGAACCGCTCCAATTGTTGCAATGGTGGCAACTCCACGGTCTCAGCCTTATCCACGAACTCCCGCAGCTTTTTCACGTCGAGCTGCGGGAAGTTGGTCAGGCCCGCCTGCCGCAAGCCGCTCTGCAACGCCTCCTCCGCCATCTTCAACCCGTGATCCCGCGCGAACGGCACTGCCGCACGCGCCACACCCACTTGTAGACCCGTCCAACCGCCTACCAGCGCAGCTAGGCTCAACGCCAGTAACAGCAACCATACCGAAAACTTTTTCTCCCCGCGCGGCCGCATCACCAGTGCGCCGGCTGCGTGCAACCCCACATGCAAACCCGCCGCCAGCAACATACCCAGCCCCACGCCTAACGCTGCTATGCCCAGCGCCCCGGCGATGAGTTGGCCAATCGATAACTGGCCCATTGCGGCTACATTCATTTGCTGCAATTAGGACACTCCCCTGCCCCGCCAGCAAGCCCGCAGGTTCATCTGAGGACGGCCCGACAGAATTCCGCTCGCATTGAAATAACCGCGCTCATGTATGAGTAATTTGTTGGCGCCCTGCAGCAACGGATTCGCGCCTGACATCCGCGCGCGCGCCAATTACTATTGCCCGCATGTCCGCCGCCATCCCGACGCTTGGCCTCATCGCCGGCAGCTACACGCTGCCGCTGCTGCTTGCGCGTCAAGCCCGCGCCATGGGGGTCACGCGGATAGTGGCTGTGGCTTTCGAAGGCGAAACCGATCCCGCGCTTGCTCCGCTGGTGGACGACATCGTGTGGTTACGTGTGGGCCAGCTCGGCAAGCTGATCTCCGCTTTTACCGAGCGCCGAGTGAAGCACTGTGTCATGGCTGGACAGATTGCGCCGAAAAATCTTTTCGACCTCCGACCCGATTTGCGTGCGGTCGCCTTACTCATGCGGCTCAAGGAGAAAAATGCGCACACCCTCTTCAGCGGCATCGCCGATGAATTGCAAAAGGACGGTGTGGAACTCATCTCCGCCATGCCGTGGCTTGAGCCGCTCATGGCCGGGCCGGGCTTTCACCTTGGGAAGCCATTGAGCAGTGAAGAAACAGCGGACGTGAACTTTGGTTTTCGCATCGCGAAGGAAGTTTCCCGGCTGGAGATCGGCCAGACTGTCGTGGTTAAGCAAGGCACCGTGCTCGCTGTCGAGGGTTTCGAGGGCACAGATAAGGCCCTGGCACGCGGCGGACAACTCGCTGGCAAGGATGGCGGCGCGGTCGCCGTCAAGGTCGCAAAGGAGCGACATGACCTGCGCTTCGACCTTCCATGCATCGGCCCGCGCACTCTTGAAGTCTGTGCCATGAATGGCGTGCGCGTGCTCGCGTTTGAGTCCGGCCGCACCCTCCTGCTTGAGCAAGAGGCAATGGAAAAACTTTTGCGTCAGCATGGGCTTTCGCTGCTAACCGCAAAAGTTTGACCGCCGCCCAAGTGATCAACTTGAACACAGCGAAAGCTAACCTTCGCATTTCGCAGGTTTGGCCAGAATTCTTACAGATAAAAGGGATTGTTGACCGGTATCCTGCACTCATCTCGGCCACGCCTACTCCCGGAACGCCCGTAGCTTTTTCACCAATAAGCTCGTCTCGTATACATTAGTTGCCATGCGCTGCTTCATTGCCCTCTGGTTAGTGTCACTTGCCGCCCTGACCGCCGCCGCCTTGGCCGGACCGCCGCCGCTGCCAAACTTTGTCGTGTTTCTTGCTGACGACCTCGGTTGGGCCGACGTGCCGTGGCACGGTTCAAACTACAAGCTCCCGCACCTTGACCGCCTCGCGCGCACGGGCGCACGGCTGGAGGCGCACTACGTGCATCCGATGTGCAGCCCCACGCGTGCAGCTCTCTTGAGCGGGCGCTATGCCAGCCGCTTTGGCGTCACGGCAGCGCAAAACCAACGCGTCTTCCCTTGGAATACGGTTACGCTCGCTAACGCACTCCAAGCGGCAGGCTATGCGACCGCACTTACCGGCAAGTGGCACCTCGGTTCCAAACCCGACGAAGGTCCACAGAAATTTGGCTTCGACCACGGTTACGGATCACTCGCCGGAGGCGTCACGCCTTACACACATCGCTACAAGGAGGGCGAATTCAGCGTCACTTGGCATCGCAACGGCAAACTCATTGACGAGGAGGGTCATGTTACCGACCTCATTGCCCGCGAGGCTGTGCAATGGCTCGAACAGCGTGCGGCCGCGAAACCATTTTTTCTCTACGTCCCGTTCACGGCCATTCATGTGCCCATCGCCGAGCCAGAGAAATGGCTTCAGGTAAATGCTCACCTGAGCGACCCCGCGCAACGCCTCCGCGCCGCCTGCGCCTCGCACATGGATGATGCCATCGGCCAGGTGCTCGCTGCGCTCGACCGAAAAAACCTGCGCGCCAACACGTTGGTTCTCTTTCTTAGTGACAACGGCGCACACGGCCCCAGCCCGAACCAAGGCGGCCCCTACTCCGGCGACTTCGGCGTGCTCCGGGTAGGCAACGACAACCTTCCGCTACGCGGCCACAAGAGCGGCATCTATGAAGGCGGCATTCGCACACCGGGCGTAGCCCATTGGCCGGAAAAAATTGCACCCGGCGAGATCCACACGCCGCTGCATGCCGTGGACTGGATGCCCACGCTTTGCGCACTGGCCGGCGCGAAGCCGCCCGGCGACCTCAAGTGGGATGGCGCAAACATCTGGCCCGTGCTCACACGCGCTGAGAGGTCACCAGCGCCCCGCGCGATCTACTCCACCAGTCCAAACTTCCGCTCCGCCGCGATCAGGCACGGCGACTGGAAGCTGATCGTGAACCGCGCGGCGGACGCAAGGAAAGGCACGGAACGGCCGCCCGCCGAGGAATTATTCAACCTTGCTGCTGACCCTGGCGAAAAACAAAATCTGGCCGCCGAAAAGCCGGACGTGCTCGCTGAGATGAGGCGGCGGCTCGCCGAGATCTCGGCACGGGACAAGGACACCCTCGCGAACAACTAACCGCCTGCAACCGCGCAGGCATGCGGACAATTCAGGGGGCAAGCCTACCGCCAGCGTGCCCACGCCAGCCCCGGCCGTTCCGTGCGGAACGCGACGAGGCGAGTGTGCTCGACCTCAGTGACATAGGCCGTGCGCCCGTCCGGACCGCCAAAGCAGATGTTGCTCGGGCGCAGGCCCAGCACGGGCACCTTGCGGAGGATTTCACCCTGTGGTGACACGACGGCCACGACGCCCTCGCCATAGCGCGTGATGTAGAGGTTACCATCCACGTCGCAGCGATGGCCATCGAAGCCGTGGTCAGGGAACTTCCGCAGCAGTCGCTTATTCGTGAGCGACTTGTCAGGCGCGAGGTCGAACGCCCACAGGTTCCGCTGCACACTCTCGTTGACGTAGAGGTGTTTTCCGTTCGGGCTGACCTCGATACCGTTAGTGGTGCCCATGCCCGTAGCAAGCCGGGTGGTCTTGCCATCGCGGTCAATGCGCCAGAGTTGCCCGGTGCCTTCCTTCCAGTTTGGGTCACTGGCAAAGAGCGTGCCATCCGGCGCGATTGTGAGGTCGTTGGGCTGGTTCATCTGCGGGTTGTGCGCAAAGACGGATATCTGCCGCGTCTGCATGTCCACCCGCAGGACGTTGTGCTCGACGTAATCCGCCACATACATAAAACCCTCGCGGTCGAAGACGATGCCGTTGCCGGTGCTTTTGCCGGGCAAGGTGATAAAGATTTCCGAGCGGCCTTGCGGTGTGGTTTTACCGATGGTCTGCTGCTTCGCGTAGTTGACCACGTAAATGTTTCCCGCCCGGTCGCAGCAAGGACCTTCAATGCCAGGCGTGAACTCGCCAGGCTGTGTCAGCGCGCGCGGAGTCCATAGCGGCTCGTTAGAGCCCGGCGAGGCGCAGCCGGTGAAAGCCGCCGGTGCAACAAGGGATAGGGAAACTCTTTTTAGGAACTTGCGGGTAGACAGCACAAGACCACCCTAGCTGACCAAGAGCGGATAGCAATGCTGGGCCGCGGGAACTTGTTGGGCTCTACTTTGCACGGACTTTGTCTTCCATGCGCCCGCATGTAGCTAAAATTCTGCTTTAGCGGTTTGGCTCTAAGCCGCCCGTGATGCAAAAAGTCACCTAGGCAGAGCACAACTTGATACGCAATGCTACCGCATTACCGGCATGGGTTTTACCCCTTGTCGATCTATGAACGACGGGCGGGCTAGCAGTTTTTATGACCCGTTAAACAGACCGCCCGCAGCCCCTCGAGGGATTGCGGGCGGCGAATGGTTGCTAACTAAATACCTCAAGCCTTGCGGGCTTTAAGCACATCGGTCTTGCCGGGCACGGGCAACGAGTACATGCCGTCGGGGCCGGGCACGGTGGGCGGGGTGAGCTTAATGGCTTCTTCCCACGACACTTTGTCGATGTTTTTCACCATCGTGTCGCTGACTTCAGATTTGAGCGCATCGTCCCAAGAAATTTCCTTACCAGAGTAAGTGGCCATGCGGCCAAGCACGGCGGTCATCGAACTGTCCGCACCGTAGAAAGCCTCGTTGAAGGGCTTATCGTTGCGGATGGCGTCGAAGAGGTCGTCGTGCTCTTGCTGGTAAGCGTCCTTGCCTTTGCCTTGGAAGCGCCACTGGTTCTCGCCGCGGATGGTGTAGCCGCCGATGTTGCAAACGCCCTTGGTGCCGACAGCGTGTTCGGAGACATCGTTCCAACAGCCAAGCTGGTGGCGGCACTGGCTAAAGCAAACGGAACCGTCTTCGTAAGTGTACTCAACTACATGGTGGTCAAAAATTTCACCGTAGTCGGGGCCTTTGCGAGTCTCGCAACCACCGTTACCGCGCGCCTTGACCGGGTGCCCGCGCTTGACCCAGTTAATGACGTCGAGGTTGTGGATGTGCTGCTCGCAAATGTGGTCACCGCAAAGCCACACAAAGTAATACCAGTTGCGCATCTGGTATTGGAGTTCGGTAAGCTTTCCATGTTTGGCTTCAAGATCGGCACGCTTTTGGACCCACGGGGTGTTGCCGTTCCAGTAGGCGCGCATGGCGACGATATCGCCCATCTGCCCGTCGTGGAGGCGCTTGATGGTTTCGAGATAGCCGGCCTGATGATGCCGCTGGAGGCCAACGCCAACCTTGAGGTTTTTCTTCTTCGCTTCCTGCGCGGCCGCGATGACTTTTTTGTAGCCGGCGACATCCACGCACACAGGCTTCTCCATGAAGACGTGCTTGCCTTGGCGAATGGCTTCCTCGAACTGCATCGGGCGGAAGCCGGGCGGCGTGGCGAGGATGACGAGGTCGGCGTCCTTAATGGCGTGCTTGTAAGCGTCGAAGCCGAGAAACTTGTTCTCGTCCTTCACCTGCACCTTGTCTTTGTGGGCGTTCTTGAGCTGGTTCAGGGAGCCTTCCATCCGGTCTTTATGCACATCGGCCACGGCCACTAGCTTCACGCTCTCGCCGGTGCTGAGGGCTTGGTTTGCGGCACCGGAGCCGCGTCCGCCCATGCCGACGAGGGCGACCTTGATGGTATCACCGGGCGAGGCGCCGTGCACAAAGCGCTCAACCGGCAGCGCGCCCAGTGCAGCGGCACCAGCGGCAACCTTAGATGAGGTGGAGAGGAAGCTCCGGCGAGAAAGCACGGAGTGGTCGGGAACGATCAGATTGCTCATAATTTTATTCGCTTTTGACTAGGTCACGCACCACTACATTTGCGGCGTGCACCAAGCCGAGTCGGTGTACCAATCGAGAACACCGGGATTGTAGGAGGTCGGCGCAGCTTGTCCAGCGCGGCTCTGGAAAATTACTCGGGTATCAAATTTCCCTGCACGGCAACCAACCAAACAAACCAGACGACGTAAGCGCCGCGCACACGCTGAATGTATGACTTACTTGCGAGATAAAAAACGTTCAAATGTCGTTAGTCAAAATTTGTCATTTGGTTGCGGGCTTCGTCACGCTCCCTAAATCATCCGCCAGAGCAAGCGCGCAGAGAGGGAAATTGCGCCAGAAAGCCTTTACCTTACCGACGCTTCCCGGTAAGAATTAGAACGTTCCACCCGGCGTTCACCGGGGTTCGCAGCGATACCATGAGCCGGGAAATGCAGCTACAGCGCTGGGAGTTGAAATACATCATCCCGGAAAATACCGCGCGCGCGGTGCGACACTTTGTCAGTGCTTACACCGTGCTCGACGATTACGGCGTCGGCAAGCCGCACAATTCTTACCCCATCCACAGCCTATACTTAGATTCCGAGGCGCTCACAATTTATTGGCACACGATCAACGGGAACAAAAACCGTTTCAAGCTGCGCCTGCGGTTCTACGACAACCAACCCGACTCACCGGTCTTCTTCGAGATCAAGCGGCGGATGAATAACGCCATCCTCAAGCAGCGCGGCGGTGTGCGGCGCAAATCCGTGGATTACATCCTGGCCGGCCATCTGCCCATGCCTAAGCATCTCGTCAAGCAAGGCAACGCCAAAGAACTCGTCGCCCTTCAGCGCTTTAGCCAGTATCTGAAGGAATACAAGGCCGTGCCCAAAGCCCACGTCCACTACCTGCGCGAAGCATGGGTCAGCCCGCACGACAACTCGCTCCGCGTTACTTTCGATCGTCGCGTGCTCATCTCCGCCGAACCGACCGCCCGGCTGGAGACCGCTCAAACCAACCCCACCTGCGTCTTCGGTAACGACGTGGTCTTAGAGTTCAAATTCACCGGCCGCTTTCCGGACTTCCTGCGCGAGTGCGCCCGCGTCTTTGGCCTCACCACTACCACTGCTGCCAAATACGCCGACGGCATTGCGCTCAAGGGCGAGAAGTTCTTCGGCTGGAACAACGCCATCGCACACCTACGCGCTAAAAAGCCACTTGAGGAGTTTGACGACAGGCACGTCTTCCAAGAGGACGTGCGGGCGACCAAGACATTGTTTTGAGTATTTTGGGATCATTTTCGGTTCACGTCCCTTCGCTAATTTCGCGAGCATTATTCCTATCACTTGTTGTTGCGCTTTCGGCCCATGCCGGCTCCCTCCGCACGCGCGATGGCAAGTTCCTTGAAGGCGCCGTCCAGCTCGATGCGCCCGGCGGTATCAAAATTACCTTACCCACCGGCGAGCAGCAGAAATTTCCGCTCGCAAGTGTTGAGACCGCGGTCTTCACCAGCAGCGCGGCCAGCAGCCTGCCGCCCGAGGTAGCGTCGCTGATGAAGGGCCGAGGCAACGGACTGCTTGGTACCTACTACGAGCGCGTGGACTTGAGCGGGCGCTCGGTGCACCGCCTCGATGAGGCGATCTTATTCGATTGGGAACTCGGCGAGCCGATTGCTAGTGTGCAGAAAGATTACTTCAGCGCGCGTTGGGCCGGGCAGCTTGAGGCGCCCGTCTCCGGGAAGTTCACCTTCCACCTCGACGCCGACGATGGCGCACGGCTCTGGCTAGCGGATCGGCTCATCTGCGACGCTTGGCGGGTGGCGGATAGCGTAGAAATCTCGGGCGAGATCGAGCTCAAAGCTGGCCAGCGCTACGACCTCCGACTCGAGTATTACGACAACCTCGGTCCCGCTCGCTTGCGCCTCTCGTGGACCGGCCCCGGCATCCCGAAGAGCATCGTGCCACGCAACCAGCTTTACGCCGCTCTTAGCGGCAAGCCCGCCGAAATTCCGCCCACGCGTGGACTGCTCGCCGCCTACTTCCGGCGCACCGAACTCGACAGCATCAGCGCCGTCACGCGTCTTGATCCGCAGCTGGATTTCGCTTGGGGCGGGAACGCGCCGGTCTCGGAAGTCCCCGCCGAGTCGTTCAGCGTACGGTGGTCTGGGCAGGTCGCCGCGCAGTTCACGGAGAGTTACACCTTCCACGTGGAGTCCGGCGGCGGCGCGAAGTTGTGGCTCGATGGCCAACTCATCCTCAATCAGTGGAACGACAAGCCCGGCGAGTTCTACAGCACCGTCGTCCCGCTCACTGCTGGCCAGAAATACGACCTGCGCCTCGAACACTTCAACACGGGCAAGGACGCCAAGCTCCGCCTGCTCTGGAGCAGCGCGTCGCAGCGCAAGTCACCCATCCCGACTGACGCGCTCACACCGTCGCGGCCCGCTGATTCGGGCGCGCGAAAGCAGCCGCACGGTTTGCTTGGCACTTATTTTTCCCGTGCCGATTGTTCCGGCGAAGTCCTTAAGCGCCTCGATGCGCAAGTGAATTTCGATTGGGCCGCTCAGCCGGCGGCGCCGGGCGTCCCCACAGAAGACTTCTCGGTCCGCTGGCTTGGCCAGTTGCAAGCACAGCATTCGGAGAATTACACCTTCCACGTCGAGGCTGACGACGGCGTGCGCGTCTGGCTGGGCAATCGGCAGATCATTGATGAGTGGCGGCAACAGTCTACAACCGTCGTGAGCCAGCCGGTCGCGCTCAACGCTGGGCAGTTCTATCCGCTGACGATCGAGTATTACTCTGCCAAGCCCCCCGCGATGGCGAAGCTCAAATGGAGCAGCCCGTCCACTCCGCTAGGAGTCATCCCCGCTAACCGCCTTTTCCCACCGAACGCCCCGAGCGCACCCGTGCCCGGTGAACGCCGACTCGGCCTCGACCGCGGCGTCGTAACATGGGATGGCTCGTTCCTTGCCGCGCCGCTCGTCTCGGCGGATGATACATCGCTGCAATTCGGCGGCGCGCAAAAAAATTTCTCCCTCTCCACCGTCAACGCCGCGCGCATTGTCTTCCAAAATCTTTCCGCCCAGCGTGCCGCAAAAATCGAATCTGGTCGGGCGGGCGTGCTGCTGGTGAATGGTGACTTTGTGGATGGTGAATTTAAGGAGCTCGACCGCGGCCGCGTGAAGCTGAGTTCCGTTCTGTTTGGCCTCAAATCTTTCGACGCTACTTACGAGGTCGTCGCCGTCATCCTGCGCGACCCTGCGCCCGGCACACCGACGTTTCGGGTCAAAGCCAGTGACGGTTCGGTGCTGCTGTTGAAAAAATTTACCATCGCCCCCGACGGCTTAACCATCGAGGACTCCACGTTACGCGGCTACAAAGTGCCAGCGCAGGAGCTGGTGGAAATCCGCCAAGGCGGCCCCAATCTCTTCTCCGCCGCGCTGCGGCTTGGGCCTCAGTCCATCCATGCCGAGCAAACGAGGGTGGATTTAGCCTCCGAACGCGAGTGGAAGGCCAAGGGCGAAGCTGTCCGCTCACTCATCGCCGCCGAAAATGAAAAACGCGCCCGCATGGACTTGGAGGAAGACCTTAAAATCCGCGCGGAAATTAACGCCGTAAGCGAAGCCGAGCGCGCCCTCAAAACGGCTCTCACCAAGCTCGCCGAGCAGCAGGACGTGCTCACCAAAGCCAAAATGAGCCTGCAAACCGCCGAAGCTGCTGCCGCCACCGCACGCGCCCAATCGCATCAGGCATTGGCAGCGCATGACGTCAAATCAGCCGACACTGAAAAACTCAAAAAGCAGCACGAGCAAGCCAAGTCTGCGTTGCCGCAGCGCGGGCAGGAGTTCCTCGCTGCGACACGCACGCGGGAGACGACAAACACTAAGTGGATTCAGGAGTTATCTGCCGCTGACAATGCACGAGCTTCCGCGCGCAACCGTTTCGCAGCCGCGAAGCAGGACGAAGCGAATCGCAGCAAGAGCGCCGCGGCCGTGCGCAATACCACCGCGCTCATCGCCGAACAGGCCGAGTCCGCCCGCACCAAGGCGGAAGTCGCGTGGAAATTGGCGCACGCAGACTTACAGAAGGCGGGGGCCGCTCTCGAGCAAGCCAAGAAATCCTTGGGCGCGACAAAGCAGCCGCCGGACATCGCCGCGAAGACCCGCTTAGCCGACGAGGCCCGCGTGCGCCGCGACCGCGCGCAATTAGACGAGTCCGCAAAGAAGCGCGAGTTGGACCGCCTCGCTGGCGACGTGACTGCGAAGTCCACCGCCGCCAAGGCTGCCCAGGCCATGCTGGAAAAAACCGAACGCGAAGCCCGAGAAACGAAGGTTAAAGCCGAGGAGCAGTTTCAATTAGCCGAGCATCGGCTGACGGAAGTAAAGCTGGCGCGGGAAAAGCAGTTGGCCGAGTTGGATGCAAAAATCATAAAGGCTGATCAAGCGCGCAATCAGGCGAACAAAGAGGCCACGGACCTCGGAATCGAATTTCAAAAGCTTTCGAGGGAACGCGACCAGCTGAAAACTGCAGCGTCCTTTGCTAATAGCATGGCTGAACGCGCGATGGAAGAAGCTGCATTGCGAAAGCGCGCAATGCAACATGCGGAATCGCAAGTGATGTTGCAAAACGAACGCAAGCTGACAATAGAAAAGCAGCTCGCCGACGCGAAAGGCACCATCGAAAAACGTGCGCGGGCACAGTTTAGGTGAGTTCTTGAGGCGTGAGCTGGGGTCACCGAACTGACGCCGGCGGAACCGCCCGTAGGCGCGGATTGTTTTCCCCTAGAAAGCGTGGCCATATCGCCACTGCTTTTACGGGTCTAACCTCTCAGCGTTACTTGTCCTCGTTTTTGCTTTAACCTCCTTCCCAGTCGACTGGCTCATCGCGCTAGCGGGCCAGTCCGTGGACGGAAGGATTTTCGTGTAGCACCCGCATACGTTGTCGCGGCGGCGGCCGCTCCGGTTCAACGTTGGACGAGGCCCCCGCCTTTGCCTTACTATGCGCCTATGTCGATGGTTGACCAGATGACAAAACTCGCGTGCGGGGCAAAAGCTGCCTCGCGCGGTTTGTCTCAACTTTCCTCCGAGGAGAAAAACCGTGCTCTCTTCGCGATGGCTGATGCGCTCGTAAACCGCGCCCCGCAGCTCAAGGAGGCGAACGCAAAGGACATGGCTACCGGCGCGCAGATGGGCCTTTCCTCCGCGATGCTCGACCGCCTCAAACTCGACGACAAACGCATCGCCGCGATGGCGAAAGGACTGCGCGAGGTCGCCGCGTTGCCCGATCCCGTGGGCCGCGTCCTCGACGAGCGCACGCGCCCTAATGGACTTCGCCTGCGAAAAATTGCCACGCCCATCGGCGTCGTAGTCATTATTTATGAGTCACGCCCGAACGTGACCGCTGACGCCGCGAGCCTGTGTTTCAAGACCGGCAACGCCACAATCTTGCGCGGCGGCAAGGAGGCACTGCACTCAAACACTGACATCGCCGAGACGATGGTGGCCGCCGGCCGCGCCGCGTTGGGCGAGCGCTTTCCCGCGCACGCGATCCAAGTGGTGAACACCACGGATCGCGAGGCCATTCCCGCGCTGCTTTCCCTCACGCAATACGTGGACCTCTGCATGCCGCGCGGCGGCGAGGGCCTCATTCGCGCCGTGGCGGAGTGCAGCAAGGTGCCGGTCATCAAGCATTACAAAGGCGTTTGCCACGTCTTCGTGGACCGCGCCGCTGACCTCGCGATGGCCGAGCAAATCGTGATGAACGCGAAGGTTCAGCGCCCCGCCGTCTGCAATGCAGCCGAGACGCTGCTGGTGGAT
Organism: Verrucomicrobiota bacterium; assembly: GCA_016871445.1. Lineage (GTDB taxonomy): Bacteria > Verrucomicrobiota > Verrucomicrobiia > Limisphaerales > SXTU01 > SXTU01. Next base: position 12,320 of record VHDH01000049.1, read on the forward strand.
GCGGCGGTGGCGACGCAGTTCCTGCCCGCCATTGCAGCGAAACTTTGGAACAAGGGCGTCGAATTGCGCGCTGACCCTGCGACGTTCACCGTGCTCAACGCCAAACTTGAAACGCCAAAATCAAAACTTAAAGCCGCCGTGGAATCTGATTGGTCCACAGAATACAACGACTACATCCTGAATGTCCGCACCGTGGACGGCGTGGCAGCAGCGATTGCACACATCAACCATTACGGCTCCGCGCACAGCGACGCCATCGTGACGGCGGATGAGACGGCGGCGACGCGCTTCCTTGCCGAGGTGGAAAGCGCAGCGGTGTATTGGAACGCGAGCACGCGCTTCACCGACGGCGGCGAGTTCGGCATGGGTGCGGAGATCGGCATCAGCACCGACAAGATCGGCGCGCGCGGCCCGATGGGCTTGGATGAGCTGTGCACTTACAAGTGGCTGGGCTACGGCACCGGACAAGTGCGCGGATGAGCGCGGCCGAAACGCATCTCCCCCGTTGACACCCCCCTGCCCTTTGTTAGGGTCGCGCCTCATTTTTCGCGGATTCTCCCGAAAACAACGCAGACTGACATATCCTGTTTATGGCAAAAGCTACGAAATACGTTTACACATGGGGCAACAAGAAAGCTGATGGCGACGGCTCCATGAAGGCCCTCCTTGGCGGCAAGGGCGCCAACCTCGCCGAGATGACCCGCATCGGCCTCCCCGTGCCTCCGGGCTTCACCATCTCCACCGAAGTCTGCACGTATTACTACGCCAACAAGCGCACTTACCCGAAGGAGCTCCAAGCCCAAATGGAAGCCGGCGTCGCTAACATGGAGAAGATCATGGGCACCAAGTTCGGCGCGACCACCGGCATGCCTTTGCTTGTCGCTGTCCGCTCCGGCGCGCGTGACTCAATGCCGGGCATGATGGACACGATTCTGAACCTCGGCCTCAACGACCAGACCGTGCTCGCACTTGTGAACGCCACGAAGAACGAGCGTTTCGCGTGGGATTGCTACCGCCGTTTCATCCAGATGTATGGCGACGTGGTGCTCGGCGTGCAAAAGCGCGAGGGCGAAGACCACGAACCCTTCGAGACCATCATCCACGAGTTCAAGCACGAGAAGTATCACAAGGACATCGTGGACAGCGACCTCACCGCCGCTGACCAGCAGGAACTCGTTAAGCGCTTCAAAGCCCTCGTTCTTGAGCGCACCGGCAAGGTCTTCCCCAACAACCCGTGGGACCAGCTCCGGGGCGCGGCCGGCGCCGTCTTCGGCTCCTGGATGAACGACCGCGCGATTGTTTATCGCCGCAAATACAACATCCCCACCGAATGGGGCACCGCTGTCAACGTGCAGGCGATGGTGTTCGGAAACACGGGCGAGACTTCCGGTTCTGGCGTCGCGTTCACCCGCAACCCCGCGAACGGCACGAACGAATTTTACGGCGAATTTCTCATCAATGCGCAGGGCGAAGACGTCGTCGCCGGCGTCCGCACTCCCGAGCCCGTCCTCAAGCTCAAGGACGCCATGCCGGCCAGCTACGCCGAGCTGCTCGCCGTCCGTAAGACCCTCGAGTCCCACTTCAAGGACGTGCAGGACATCGAGTTCACCATTCAGGAAGGCAAGCTGTTCATGCTACAGACGCGCAACGGCAAGCGCACCGCCGCCGCCGCGCTCAAGTTCGCCGCTGACATGGTCAAGGAGAAGCTCATCGACGCCGAGACCGCCGTGCTGCGGAACCCGGCCGACCAGCTCGACCAGCTCCTCGCGCCCATCTTCGACCTCGCCGAGGTGAAAAAGGCCAAGGCCATCGCCACCGGCCTGCCCGCCGGCCCCGGCGCGGCTTCTGGCAAAATTTACCTCAACGCCGAGCGCGCGGTCGCCGCGTCTGACAAGGGCGAGAAAGTGCTGCTAGTCCGGCTCGAAACCTCGCCTGAAGACCTGCGCGGCATGATCGCCGCCGAAGGCATCCTCACCGCGCGTGGCGGCGTCAGTTCCCACGCGGCGCTCGTAGCCCGCCAGATGGGCAAAGTCTGCATCTGCGGCGCTGCGGCCCTGGAAATTGATTACGACAAGAAGACCGTCACCGTCGCCGGCCACACTTACAAGGAAGGCGACTTCCTCTCCATCGACGGCACCGCCGGCACTGTTTACGCGGGCCAGCTCAAGACCGCGCCGTCGGAGATCATCTCCGGCCTCATCAACGGCGACAAAGCCGCGCAAGCCACCGAGAAGTTCAAGAACTTCGCCCAGCTCATGAAGTGGTGCGCCGGCGCCACCCGACTCCAAGTCCGCACTAACGCTGACAACCCCGAGCAAACCAAGAACGCCGTCGCGTTCGGCGCGACCGGCATCGGCCTGTGCCGCACCGAGCACATGTTTTTCGAGGGCAACCGCATCGACGCCATGCGCGAGATGATCCTCGCCGACAACCTAGCCGCCCGCGAGGCCGCGCTCGCCAAGCTCCTCCCGTATCAGCGCGAGGACTTCCATGGCATCTTCAAGGCCCTTGCAGGCCACCCGGCCACCATTCGTTTTCTGGATCCCCCGCTACACGAGTTTCTTCCGCACGACCAAGCCGCGCAGGCCGACCTCGCCGAAAAGCTCCGAGTTAAGCCGGAGAAGATAAGCGCCCGCGTGCATGAGTTGCACGAGTTTAACCCCATGCTTGGCTTCCGTGGCTGCCGCCTCGGCATCAAGTATCCCGAGATCACCCGCATGCAGGCCCGCGCCGTCTTCGAGGCCGCCGCCCAATGCGTGAAGGAGAAGATCAAGTGCAAGCCCGAGATCATGATCCCGCTCGTCGGCTTCAAGAAAGAACTCGACCTCCAGGTTGCCATCGTCCACGAGACCGCCAAGCAAGTTGAAGCCGAGAAAAAGGTTAAACTCAGCTACAGCGTTGGCACCATGATCGAAGTCCCACGCGGCGCCCTCACGGCCAACGAAATCGCCGAGACCGCCGAGTTCTTCAGCTTCGGCACCAACGACCTCACCCAGACCACCATGGGCATGAGCCGCGACGACTCCGGCTCCTTCCTCGGACCTTACCAAGAGGCCGAGATCATGAAGAAAAACCCGTTCGCCTCGATTGACCAGACCGGCGTTGGCCAGCTCATGGAAATCGCGATCGCGAAAGGCAACCAGACTCGCCCGGGCATCAAGCTGGGCATCTGCGGCGAACACGGCGGCGACCCCGACTCCGTGAAGTTCTGCCACCGCATCGGCCTCACCTACGTGAGCTGCTCGCCGTTCCGCGTCCCCGTCGCCCGCCTCGCCGCCGCGCAAGCCGCCATCGAGGAGAAGCGCAAGGCTGCTAAGAAGAAGAAGTGACCAGTGGCGACATGTCGTTGACCGCTGCCGCTTTTATCGCTCGCCAAGCAACACAATAATTAAGCCGCCCTGGGCGACCTAGGGCGGCTCTCACTTTACTTGCCCGGTGTGCTGCGTGGCTTGCGCGGCGCTTGCAAGTGACCGAGTGTCTGGACATGAAACGCTTGGCCCTAACCTTGCTCCTGTTCGCGTTCGCGTGGCTGACGCTGGCGCAATCCACCACCCCCGCGCCCCGGCCAAACATCGTGCTCATTCTCGCGGACGATCTCGGCTTTTCAGACCTCGGTTGTTATGGCGCAAACATTGCTACGCCGAATCTGGACCGGCTGGCAGCAAACGGGCTGCGGTTCACGCAGTTCTACAATGCAGCCCGCTGCTGCCCCACGCGCGCGGCTCTACTTACCGGATTGTATCCGCATCAGGCTGGCGTAGGTCACATGCTGCAATCGTGGCGACCGCCGAGCTACAATGTCGGCCTCGGGGAAAACACCGTCACAATCGCAGAATTACTCCGGGAGACGGGCTACCGAACTTACCACATTGGCAAGTGGCACGTCGGCGGCGTGGGCGGAAACCTGACGCCTGATAAGCCGGCGGCGCGGAACCATCCGATCAACCGGGGCTTCGACCGCGCCTACGGTTCCGGCGGCGGCGGGAATTACTTCGCGCTGACACCGCTATATCTCGACCGCGAGAATATCTCGCCCGGGCCAGAGTTCTACGCCACTGATGCGTTCAGCATGCAGGGGGTAAAATTCCTCGAACAGCACGGAGCAGAGCACCGGTCCAAACCGTTCTTCATGCATCTCTGCTACACCGCACCGCACTTTCCGCTGCACGCCAAGCCGGCGGACATCGCGAAGTATCGCGGCAAGTTCACTCACGGCTGGGATGTCGAGCGCGAGCGGCGCTTCGCCCGGCAGCAGGAGCTCGGGCTGTTCCCGCGCGATACCCACCTCCCGCCGCGCGACCCAAACGTGAAGGCGTGGAAGGACCTGCCCGACGCTGAGCGCGACGAGTGGGACCTGCGCATGGCCGTGCACGCGGCGATGATTGACTGCATGGACCAGGGCATCGGGCGGGTGCTCGAGGCGGTGCGCAGGCTGGACGCAGAGCAGAACACGCTTGTCCTATTCCTTTCGGACAACGGCGCGAGCGCGGAGTTCCTCGACAGCTGGCCCAACCCGAACCGCGGCCACAAGCCCGGCAGCGCCACCGGCACACGCGAGTCGCACAAGTGCCTCGAAGTGGGCTGGGCCAACGCGGCCAACACGCCGTTCCGCGAGCACAAGATGTGGACCCATGAGGGGGGCATCGCCACGCCGCTGATCGTGAGTTGGCCGGCAGGCGTAACAGCGCGCGGCAAATTTTCCAGCGAGCCGGGCCATGTCATTGACCTGCTACCCACGTTCCTCGAACTAGCCGGCACAACGTATCCAGAGCAGTTCAAGGGACGCGCGCTGGTTCCGGTGGCGGGCAGAAGCCTCGTGCCGGCGCTCCAGGGAAAGCCCTCTGGCGAGCGCATGCTCGCGTGGGAACACGAAGGTAACCGCGCCGTGCGCATGGGCGACTGGAAGCTGGTCGCGGCCCATGCTGGCCCATGGGAGCTTTATGATTTGAGCCGCGACCGCACGGAAATGAACAACCTGGCCGCGCGCCAGCCCGAGAAGGCGAAGGCAATGGCCGCCACATGGCAGACGTGGGCAGACAAAGTAGGCGTGTTGCCATGGGTGCAGCTACCCGGCGCGAGCTACCGGCCAAGTCTAACATATCAGAAGAGGGGCGAGCCGGTTACGCCCGCGGAAAAGAAGTGACCGATACTTGGAGATCTGTGTTCAGTGTGCTGCCGAGCGCACCAAAATCCCGTCACTGACTATTGAATAACGATCTCCGACTTCGCCGACTAGGAGGACACACGGATCCGTCACGTGGGCAGCGGCGCGCCGACGTTGAGGTTATGTTTCAAACAATAAGCACCATTGGCGACGTATTTTTCCGCCCACCATTTGAGGCCGGCCCGTTCCTCGAGCGTAAGAGCACGCACCACTTTCGCAGGTGAGCCTAGCACCAGCGAGCCAGCCGGCACCTTCGTTCCGCCGGTTACCAGCGCGTTTGCACCCACGATGCTCTGCGCGCCAATCTCTGCGCCGTCGAGGATCGTCGCGCCCATGCCAATTAGGGATTCATCGCCCACAGTGCAGGCGTGGACGACTGCGGAATGACCCACCGTGACCCATTCGCCGATGAGGCAGGGAAAATCGTCGGCGAGATGCACGACAGCATTGTCCTGAATGTTGGTGTTCGCGCCAACCGCGATGCGGTTGATGTCACCACGCAGCACGGCGCCATACCAAACACTGGCGTGGTCGCCGAGGGTCACATCGCCGAGCACGACGGCGGTCTTGGCCAGATAAACACCGCGTCCAAGGACGGGCTGCTTACGGAGAAAGGTTTTGAACTGGTCATCCAATGTCATGCCGGGATGCCTGCGGCGGTCAGAGTTTTCCGACAACGCGCAAGATGTCGCGCAGCACTTCGATCGGGTTTTGGGTGGCATCAATGCTGTGAACAACATCGGGCCCATAGAAGTCGAGCACCGGCTTGGTCTCGTGGTCGTAAACTTGCAGGCGGTTACGAATGACATCGAGGTTTGCGTCATCTAACCGGTTGTCGCGCAGGGCGCGCCGCTGGAGGCGCTCGACCATTTTGTCTAGCACCGGGCAGGTGAGGTGGAGCAAAGCGCGGACATCTAGCGTGCCTTTTAACATTTGGGCCTGCGCGGCGTTCCGCGGGATGCCATCCAACACCACTGTATCGCGCTCCGGATTAAAACGACCCAGCATGGTGTTGGCTTGTATGTTGTTGCGCCAAAGATCCACCGTGGCCTCATCAGGCACGAGTTCACCGCGGCTGGAATACTCCAAGAAGACGCGTCCGAGGCGGCTGTCGGCGTTGAGGTTGCGGAAGACGTCGCCGCAAGCGCAATGGTAGAAGTTCGGAATGGAACCAAGGATCTTGCCTTGCGTGCCCTTGCCGGAACCTGGCGCTCCGAAAAGCAGAATCGTACGAAGCTTCATGGTTAACCCTCCTGCGGACGAAGGTGTATCTCGGTAATCTCAATGAGTTGCATAGTCTGATCCAACGAGCCGCCGCCTTCCTGCGGACACTTCACCACAACCTCAGTCTGACTGATGCTGACCACGCGCTTACTCCAATACTCGCCGCCCGTGGCGGTGACCCAGACGAGCCACATGTCCCGTTCTGGGGGGACAGGGATAGATTTAAAAAATCCGGCGAACTTGGTCTCAATAAAGCGTTTGTTGATATTGACCTCGCCCTTCCGATAGACGGCGGACTGGAGTGCCGGGGCAGCGGGTGCCTTGACTGGCGAGGGAGCGGCCTCGGCGGGCGATGCAGCCCCGGGCTCGGGGACAGCAGGGTCGGCGTTACCACCCTCCTCAGCCTTTTTGCTACCGAGAGTGAGGCCACCCCCAGACTTTTTCTTGCCGGGCATCGGTTTGGGTTCAGGCTTTGGCTCCTCCTTGGCCAACGCGGTGGCCAGTTCTACAGCATTTGGCTTGGCCTCAATTTCGCTTTTCACCTCCGGCAGGCACAGGAACGCAATGGGCGCGAAGAAGCCCAGACCAGGAATAGCGGAGAGGCCCATCACCAACTGCTTGGGGCGACGGCGATAATTCGCGACCTCATAGCCAGCGTAAACGACGCCTGCATACATCATCACCAAGCTAAACCAGCCCACGCCCGTGGTGAACATACCCCCTATGAGGCCCGGCTTCTGCGGCAACTCGGGCTTGTCTTTGACCTCGCTCCATTTGGCGGGCGGGCGCTTAGGCA
>VHDH01000050.1 GCA_016871445.1 Verrucomicrobiota bacterium
TGGGCCACGACGAACTTTTTGTCCGCGCCGGCGATAGTGAACCATGTCAACGGCTTGCCATCGAGCGACTTGAGGCCCCCCTCGGCGCTCTTGAATGAGACGCGTGCTTTGGCCCCGTCCACCTTCAACGTGGCAAACACTGGGCTGGCGTAAGACTTGACCGGTTTACCGTAAGTCTTGGCCAGCGCCCACAGCGCGAGGCGGCGGCCGACTTCCTGTTTGTTCGGTGGATGGATGTCGCGCACGGTGGTGATGTCCGTGGTCACGGCCATACCGGTGTTTGGGATGGAGAGCGAGGCGGTTTGCGCCTCCCATATGCCGGGTAGGTGCTCGGTACGGTTTGCGCCATAAAAGTAAGGGGCGAGTTGCACAAAGTAGAAAGGAAACGGTCCTTGGCCCCAGATGCTGCGCCAGCCGTTAACCAGTGCCTTCTTCTTCTCGTGGTAAAGCATCCCTTCACCGTTATTGGACTCACCTTGATACCAAAGCGCGCCCTTAATGGCGTAGGGCACAATGGGGTGGACCATTGCGTTATAAATGGCGAGGGCGGTTTGATGGTTAATGGCGCCGTTGGCGGCTTTTTGCGGGAAGTTGTGCAGGTTGGTGGAAATGTTTTTAAGCGCGGGTACCGATTGAAAGCCGACCGGCGGTGTCCACGGTTCGATACGCGTGCCGCCCCAGTTGCAGCCGATGAGGCCGATGGGCACGTCGAGCTCCTTCTGGATTTCGCGCGCGAAGAAATAGCCGACGGCGGTGAAGCTACCTGCGACTTCAGGCGTGGTGGGCTGCCAGCCGCCGGTGGTCTTCACCTCGGTCTGCGGCTTGTCGGCGGTGACGTGTGGCACCTTGAAGTGGCGGATGCGCGGGTTGTTTGCGGCGGCGATTTCCTGCGTAGCGTCCTTCGACTGCCGGATGCTCCATTCCATGTTGGATTGGCCGGAGCAGAACCAGACTTCGCCCACGACGACGTCCTTGAACTCAAGGCGGTTGCTGCCTATTACGAGGAAGTTCTTGCCCGTCGCGTTGGCCTTCATCGGCGAAAGGTTTACGGACCATTGGCCGCCCTTGCCGGCCCGGGTTTGCGTGACTTGGTCGCCAAACTGCACGACGACCAATTCACCTTCTTCAGCCCATCCCCAAACTGGAACTTTCTGGTCGCGCTGAAGAACCATGTGGTCGCCGAAGATCGCAGGGAGCTTTACCTCGGCGTGCGCAGGAAACGCGGCGAGAACGGCGGTGAGGGTGAGAAGTTGTGAGGCCTGGCAGAGGAAGTGGCGTTGGTTCATGTGAGTTTGGGCTGACGAATGAAGCGGAGAATTCTTCAAGGCCGTCCAGTAAGGACGGGGACGTAGACACGTTTACCGGCCGGTCAAATCTGTGGGCGGCAGGGGCGGCAAGTCGCCCGTGAGCACTTTCTTTTCGTCTAGCTTGCGTTGGATTTCCATGCGTAACGCCTGTTCGACGGGATCCACGATGGGTGCGGGCGGCGGCGAGGTCGTATTTTGGTATGTAAGCGGAATAGTGGTCGTGCCGGTGCGGATTTGGCGGGTTGGGGTGGTCTGGATTGGTGCGGGTATTGGTAGCGCTGCGGGATTGGCGTTGGGCACGGGCCCAGGCCGCGGAACGTTGAAAGTCGGCGTGGGTATCCCATTTGGAACAATGATGTTGTCAACGGGTATGGCGGGAACGGAGTTGAAAACGGGCGCGATTACCGGTCTAGGCACGCTCGGCGCGTTGATGATGGCCGGGCCGGTGGGTCCCTTGAGGCCGTCTGTGGCAAAGGTCATCGTGCGCTCTTCTCCTGAAATTTTCACCTTCACTGTGCCGGCCTTCACGTCAATGCCTCCCGGTAACACTTCCAAGCTGCCCTGTCGCTGGCCCTCGGAGAGGCTCAGGTATTCTGGCGTCGGCTTGCCCGGCGGTTGGTTCACAAACATCGCGCGCGGCGGCCGGAATAGAGCGGTGATACCACTAAGTTTGTAAGCCGTTGGGGTCTCCACGGGGGCGGCGGGGGTCGGTGGAGCGGGTGGTGGTGGCGGTTTAAGTCCGAAGGGGTTACGCTCGAGGATGATCTTGTAATCTCCGACCACGTCCGCGCCGCCGACCATCACAGTCGCGCACAGGGCGAGTAGGCATCCATAAATTTTGCCGTTAGCGGCCATCGTACTAGTAGTGGTTTGAACACTGGCGAGCGTAAATGGTTGCGCGCAGGTTGGCAACAAGACGATGCGGTTTTGAGTCCGCTCATCGCCCAATTAGGGTCGGGTGCCACTCGTTCAAGCCACGTTCGCCCGCCGCTGCGCCCAACCCCAGCAGTTCCAGCACCTCGCCGATGAGGTAGAGCGAGCCCGCGACTACCACGCACGGTTCTCCGGCCACGGCGGCCAGCGCTGACGTCACTGTTTCATGCGCTGATACGACGGCGGCAGGATTCGCCCGCCGGCAATGCCCCGCGAGGATTTCCGGCGGGAGCGAACGGACGCTAGCCACGCGCACCGTTGCGATTCGAGGCGCAAGCGGAGCCAGTTCGTGGCACATTGCGGCGCTGTCCTTATCCGCCAGCGTCCCCAGCACAAGTGTGAATGACTGTCCGGCGAACTCGCCCTGCAAAGCTGCTGTCAGCGCATGGACGCCATCCAGATTGTGCGCGCCGTCCAAGATGAACTTTTGTCCACCAACGCGCGCTTCCTGCAAACGCCCGTCCCATCGCGACCGCGTCAGGCCCTGCCGCACCGCAACCTCGCTCACGGGCAATTTGTCCTGCAACGCCCGCACCACCGCGACCGCCAAGGCTGCATTTCGCCGTTGGTGTGCCCCCCGTAGGGGTAATGCAGCGCCGAGCATCTGTTCGGCTGGAAGCTCACCGGTGATCGCCGTGAACGGCGCGTGATTGCGCTCTGCCACCGCGCGGATGACCGCGCTCGCCTCCGGTGCCTCTGCCGCCGTGAGTACTGGCACGCCCAGCTTGATAATGCCCGCCTTCTCCGCTGCAATCTTTGCGAGCGTATCGCCAAGCCACTGTTGATGATCCAGGGCAATGTTCGTGATCACACTCGCCAGCGGCGTGACGATATTGGTTGCGTCCAGGCGACCGCCTAGCCCGGTCTCCCAGATTACAACATCACAGCGTTGCTCTGCGAACCACTTCAATGCCATCACGGTGACGAACTCGAAGAAAGTAGGCGACTCTGTCTCGCGGGATTGAAGGTTGATCCGGCAAGACACTTGCTCCACCAGCCGTGCCACCTCGGCTTCGCTAATCAACTCCCGGTTTATCTGCATCCGCTCGCGGAATGAAACCAAATGCGGCGAGGTGAACAGCCCGACGCGATAGCCCGCCGCGCGATAAACACTCTCCAGCATTGCGCAGGTTGAGCCTTTGCCATTGGTGCCCGCCACGTGGATGAAGCGCAGCTGTTCCTGTGGGTTGCCCAGCGCTGCCGCTATGCGCTGCGAGGTTTCCAGCCCGAAGCGCGCGCCAAAGACGGCGAGTCCGCGCAAATATGCCAGGGCTTCCGCGTAGGTCATCGCGCTCACTTGCCACGCAGTTCCCGGTCTGCCTGTTTCAATGCCACGAGCAGCTTGTTCCAGTCCGCTTCCACGGTTTCCCAGCCTGCGCTGAAGCGCAACGCCCGTGCGGCCTCGGCGGGCGAATGGCCCATGGCAGTTAGCACGGGGCTGGGTTCCTCTTTGCCGCTGGCGCACGCAGAACCGGTCGAAGCGGCGACGCCGAGCTTGTCGAGCTTCACCACCCAGCGCGTGCGGCAGTCCACCTCGGGCATAAGTGCCAGTGAGGTATTCCACGCCCGCGGAGAAGTGGCCCCAACAATGGCCGCTCCAGGCAGTGACTTAAGTAACCGTTGCTCAAAGTGGTCGCGCAGTTTGTATGTGGCCGTTCCAGCACGCATCAATTGCTCCCGGGCTTCCAGCGCGGCGATCATAGCCATTACGCCAGCCACGTTTTCCGTGCCCGCACGTCGGCCTTCCTCCTGTGCACCGCCGTGGATCAGCGGCTCGACACGGCCCTTCGCTGGACATTTCAAAAATCCCACGCCCCGCGGCCCGCCAAACTTATGCGCACTGCCGCACAACCAAGTGCAGCCGCCCAGTCCTCCAGCCGGAAGCTTGCCAAGCCATTGCACGGCGTCGCAGAAGAAGGGAATCTCGTGCTCCTGGCAAAGTGCCAAAAGCTCACGCGTGGGCTGAATGACTCCGGTCTCATTGTTAACTGCCATAACGGCCAGTAGTCCGGGACGGTTACGCTTCAGTTTTACGTCGAGCCAGTCCAAGTCTATCAGGCCACCGCGCGTGACCGGGATGCACCGATGTCTTTTCGGGAAGTGCCGCCGCGCCGCCTCGGTCACGCACGGGTGCTCGATGGCGGATAGCCAGACCTCCGCATCTGGCGGCAGCGTGCGCGTCGCATGATAAAAAACCGTGTTGGCGGATTCCGTCGCACCGGATGTGAACATGAGGTCGAGCGCATGGCAGCCAAGGATAGCCGCCAGCTTCTCCCGCGCTTGCGCTAGCGCCGCGTCTGCCCGTGCACCGACGCGATGCGGGCTCGACGGATTACCGATGAAACGCTCGGTTGCTTCCAGCCACGCCTGCCGGGCGGCGGGAAGCAGCGTTGAAGTGGCGTTGTGGTCGAAGTAGAGCACGGTTATCGTCCTCGTGCAGCGCGGACAAAGGCTTGGAATAGCCGCGCAAAGTGCGGGTGACGATCGTAGAGCCGCTCGGGATGGAACTGCACGGATTGCAGGAATGGCAATTTTGCCCGGTCTTTCAACTCCATCGTCTCCACCACACCATCCGAGGTAGTGCCCGTCACGCGCAGCGGGTCGGCCACCCGTGCAACGGCTTGGTGATGAGTGCTGTTCGTGCCCGTTTGCGGAGTGCCCAGTATGTCCGCAATTTGTGAATCCGGTGCGAGGGTCACGTCATGCACCAGTTCAAATTTGCGCTCCATCTGCTTGTGCAACAGTGCGTCCGGCCGTTGCGAAGGGAGATCCACAATGAGCGTGCCGCCGAGGGCGACATTGAGCATTTGGTGGCCGCGGCAAATACCAAGCAGCGGCTTGCGCTGACGGAATACTTCGTCCACAAGCGCAAACTCCAGCAAGTCGCGCTCGGGTTCGACTTCGCCCAGCTTCGCGGCCAGTTCGGGCGACGTGTCGGGCGCGTAGTGTTTGAGTTCAATGTCCTCGCCGCCGGTAAGCAGCACGCCATCTGCGCGGCGGACCAGTTCGGTAATTTGGTCGCGCGTGGCGGTGACGGGCAAGACAAGCGGCGTGCCGCCGGCGTCGTTGATAGCTTGCGTGTAGCGGTTCGACAGGCTGATGGAGGCGTCGGCAAACTCGGTGCCGGCGGCCTGCTGGCAGGGCGTGACGAGAATCAGGGGCGACATACGCATGCTAGTCCAGCTTCGTACCGGGAAAGCGGTCGTAGATCATCTTTTTCACGCTGATCTCTTCCTCGGGGCGGAGCAGGCGTCGGTTGATGCGGCGGCGCACGGTATCAAGCAGTTCGAGCCAGTCTTCCAAGAGTGGGTTTTTTACCAGCTCCCAATCCTCGCCACGCTTGAACTGTTGGAAGAACAACCACTCGCCGCCGTATCGGCGGCAAGAGATTTCATACTTTACGCCGTCCTCGCCTTTGCGCGTCCAGCCGACTTCAGATTTGATGGCCATGTGTTTAGGTCGCACGGCGGAATTTACTTCGCCGCTCGATTAACCAGTGGCGGCATAGTGAGCCACCGGCGCCTCTGCGTCGAGGCTGGTTGCGACGCAATGCATCACGATTTGGAGATGCACACGAAGGCCCAAGCGGTTTAATCGCCGCTGAACTCGTCGTCAAACCGCCCTGTAGGGTTCCGCCTTTCGGGTTTTGACTGGACCCAGCTTCACCACGTTCTCCGCATCGAAGTCGGTGAGCTTGAGCCAGTCCTCGGTCAGGTCGGTGGCGGGGAAGAGGTCGTTTTCCTCGTGTTCGAGTCGAAGGGCGGCGAGGAGATCCACACGGGTGATTTGCGTGTCGGTTTGAGTCTCGATGGCGCGGCGGATGGCGAGGGCTTTCGCGCGCTCGACCACGGCGGCGATGATGGCACCGCTGGCGAGATCGCCTCGGCACAGCATCTCACGCCGGCCGCTACGGAAGTTCACTTCGAGAAATTCGTTGTCCGGCGTGCGGGCGAAATGCGCGTCGGTCACGGCGCGGGCGAGGTCAGCCTTAGGCTCAGCTAGCGGGAGAGTCTCGCGCAGGTAAATCTCGTAGATGGCCTGTGCGCCGGCTTGGTCTGGTCGGCGGACGCGGATTTTTCGGTCAATGCGGCCGGGCCGCAGAATGGCCGGGTCAATCAGATCGGCTCGGTTCGATGCGAGGATGACGACGACGTTGGTGAGCGGCTCGATGCCGTCCATCTCGGTGCAGAACATCGGCACCAGCGTGCTGAGAATGCTGTTAAACCGCCCGCCGCGCCGCGTGCCGAGAACGCTTTCTGCTTCGTCAATAAAGAGGAAAGCCAGTGCGCCGTCCTTCGCCCGCTCGCGGCACTGGGCGAAGAGGTCGCGCACCTGCCGCTCACTCTCGCCGACCCACATGTTGAGAATCTCCGGGCCTTTGACGTGCAGGAAAAACTCCGGATGGTCCACGCCCGTTTGCGTCTTGATTTGCTGGCGGAGGTTGTAGGCGGTGGCCTTGCCAAGCAGCGTTTTGCCGCAGCCGGGCGGGCCGTGGAGGAGAAAACCTTTCGGCACCGAGTGCTCGAACTTCTTGAAGAGGTCGCGATGGAGGAAGGGCAGTTCGATGGCGTCGCGGATGGCGCGCACGGCCTCGTCCTGACCGCCGATGGCTGACCACGGCAGTTCGCTGACGGTCTCTAGTGAACGCTCGATGCGTTTACTGACGCCGATGATTTCGAGGGCGACGCGCTGGTTCACGTCCAGTCGCACCTCCATGCCAGACTTTATCTTCTCCTTCGCCAGCAGGGCGGAGCGCTGGATGACGAAGTTCGTCACGCCCGCCTCTTGGCCGATGCGCAGCCGACCGTCGGACAGCAGTTCATCCACGCGGACTATGGGGCCGTTGCGGTCGAAGCCAAGGCCCTGCACTACGGCAAAAGCCTCGTTGCAAAGCACGCGCTGACCGGTTTGCAGGCTGGTAAGCGGGAGCGCCGGGTCCACGCGGCAGACGTAATCCGTGCCGCCTAGGCAGACGTGGGCTTTGTCTTTGTCCACGGCCATCAGGAAAGTGCCGACGCGAAACGCGGGCGACCGGAGCTTCTCGATGATGGCGTCCATTTTCTCGAGAGCGGCACGCGCCTGATCAGTCATCTCCTCCTGCGCGGCGATGCGTTCGCGAAGATAAACCATGTCGAAGATGGAGGCGTGGCGGGCCGGAAGCTTGCCCGCAATCAGGTCCACGAGCTGGAGGGTGGATAGTTGCTCTAGCTGCTCGCGTGGCAGGAGGTCAGCGAGCGGGGTAGAGGCAAGCGACGGCGCGGTAGGCTTCGATTCCTCCCGGTTCATTGGTTTTTTCTTAGCCTCAGCCACTAGCGGACTCTACGCGCTGCGAAGCAGTTTGCAAACCTGGACGAAGGGAGCAAATCACCGCAAAAGGCACATAAGGCACAAAAGCAAATTGGCTGGCTAACTTAAGCCTGCCTTTTATCCCTTCAAGTTGCGTATGTAGCAGAGGACAAAATGGTTTTTGCTCGTCCCGACCCCTGAAAGGCTGCATTTTTGTGGAATGGCAAACGACGCCCTGTCGCGATTAAAGCAGTTGGTCGATGGTGCTCAGCACGAGTGGAGCGACCGCGTGGAAGCGTCAACGGATGATGCGAAGTTCACCGCTTCGGAGCGGTTTGTTCACTTCTGGGTGTTGACGGTGAGGAGCTTCATTCGCAATCGCGTGCCCGTTCGAGCGGCGGCGTTGGCGTATTCCAGCCTGCTCGCATTAGTGCCGATGCTGGCGCTGGTGCTGACTACCGGGCTGGGCTTTCTGCGCGGTGAACAGGGGGCAAAACACTTGGAAACAATCATCCATCAAGTCGTGGGGGCGGTGGTGCCGTCGGCGGAAGGCACCGAGGCCGCACAAAAGGAGACCATCAAGAAATTACAGGACTTTGTGGAAAACCAGCGAACCAGCGCGGTTTCCGCAAGCGCGGCCGTGATGCTGGTAGTCATCGCGATCATGATGCTGGCGCGCATCGAGACGACGTTCAATGACATCTGGGGCGTGGAGCGGGGCCGGAGCTGGTTCATACGGGTGACACAGTATTGGGCGGCGTTAACGCTGGGACCGATGTTGCTGATTTTGGTGATCGGTCTCACGTCCAGTGCCGAGTTGCAAAGCGTGAAGGAGACGCTGGCGGATATGCCGCTGGGTATTGGTCAACTCACGGCTTGCTTGTTCAAACTCCTGCCGTTCGCCTTGTTGAGCTTGGGTTTTGCGGCATTTTACGCGCTGCTGCCGGCGACAAAGGTGCAATGGCGGGCAGCGTTGGTCGGGGGCATCGTAGGCGGCACATTGTGGCAGCTTAACAACCTCCTGAGCGTGCTTTATGTGGCGCGCGTCGTCTCGAACAACAAGGTGTACGGCAGCCTTGGATTGGTGCCGGTGGTAATGATCGGCTTCTACTTTTCGTGGATCATCCTGCTATTCGGCGCGCAGGTGGCTTACAGCTTTCAAAATCGCCGGGCTTACTTTCAGGAGCGGCAGGTGGAGAATTTGGATCAACGCAGCCGTGAGTTCATCGGACTGCGGATCATGGTGGAGGTCGCGCGTCGCTTCTTGGCAGGTGAAAAACCGGTGAGCGTCACCGCGCTGGCGGAAGGGCTTGGCGTACCGCTGCGAATGGCTGCGAAAATCTTGCAAGCTTTGGTTAGCGCGCGGCTGCTGGCCGAAATTCAGTCGGGTGAGACTACTTTCCTGCCCGCGCGTCCGTTGGAGAATATTTCCTGTCATGACATCTTGCTCGCGCTGCGCACCAGCCGTAACGGCACTGTGGCCACACGCGAGGACGCAATGCGCGAAGTGGTGCGTGGCCGCTACGAGAAGTTTGCGGAAGTTGAGCAGGCGATGGCGGGGCAAGTGACGCTTGCGGCCCTCGCGACGGAGGCGGCAGCTTCAACTAAAGCCACCGGGCCATAGCTGGCTGTCCCTCCTGCTTCAGAACAAAATCATTACCCAGTTGTTTGCCGACTAAGTGAACTTGGAGCAGGAGTCGAATCGAGGTTATGTCTGGGATGGAATCCAAGCTTGGCAGGAGAGCAATGCGTTCCTAGCATACTCAAGTGATTTCCTTCCTGCGATTTTTTGGCGTGACGGTGGCGGCGGTGTGGTTCGGGGCGACGGTATTCTTCACCTTCTTCGCCGGGCCGGCCTTCTTCACGGACGAAATGAAGCGACTTTTTCCGCCGCCTTACAACGGAGCCATCGCTGAGTTCGTGATCGCCCGTCTTTTCATCCTTCACTACATTTGCGGCTCCCTCGCCTTGCTGCACCTCGGGGCCGAGTGGTTGTATTTGGGAAAGGAACCACCGCGCTTATCCGCCTGGGTTGTTGGCGGAGCTTTGGCGCTCAGTCTGATTGGTGGCATTTGGCTACAGCCCAAGCTCAAGGAATGGCAACGCATCAAATACGAGCAATACGGCCTCACCAAGACGGCCGCGGAACGCGCCGAGGCCGCGAAATCCTTCGGCATGTGGCACGGCATTTCCATGGGCATGAACCTGCTAACATTGGCAGCGTTGTGGCTGAATCTGGCGCGCGTCATTCTCCCGGGTGAAGCCCCGCGCTTCGTTTCGCCGGTGAACAAGTTTGGCATCGACCGCCGCTCCTAATGCGGCGGACCTTATGCTGCGGGGTTCTTTCGGCGAGCCAGGGAGCGCACCGGCTTGGCATCACTCCACAGCCCCTCGAGGTCGTATAGCTCCCGCACTTCGGGGTGCATGACGTGGACGATCACGTCAAAAAAATCCATCACCACCCAGCGTCCGCCATCCGCGCCATCCTGCGCGCGGGCCTTGATGCCGTGGTCTTCGCGCAGTCGGTCCTCCAATTCGCCTACGATAGCGCGGAGGTGTGGGTCGCTCGTGCCAGAGCAAATGACGAAGTAGTCGGTTACGCTTGAGAGCTTGCGCACGTCGAGCACGACGATTTGTTCGGCCTTTTTGTTATCCGCCAGTTCGCGGCAGAGTAGGGCGAGCCTTTTTGCTTCCATCGGTGTGACAGTGGCAAACAGCGGTTCAGAGATAAAGCCTGTTCGCGCGAATGGCCTCGGCCACGGCCGAACCAGTGAGCAGATCGACCGGCAACCCCGCCTTCACCCGCGCACGAATTTTTGACGAAGAGACGGCCAGCGGAAAACCTTTCAGCATCTCTCCACGAAACGGGGCCGGAAAAGGAATGCTCGGCTCGCCGGGTCGCGGAATGACGAGAAACTCTACGCTTTGCGCCAGTTCTTTTGCGTCGCGCCAAAGCGGCAGTTTGGCGACGTGGTCCGCGCCAATTAGCCAGTATAGCTGCGCCTTTGGAAATCGCCGCCGGTAGTCACGCACCGTGTCAATTGTGTAGCTCACGCCGCCGCGCAAGGTTTCCTGCGCGTCCACTTCGTAGCGTGGCATGCCTGCTAATGCGAGGCGGAGCATTTGCAGGCGGGTCTTGGCGGGCGCTGGTTCGTTGCCCGGTTTAAATGGTGACTGCGCTGCTGGAATAAAGCACAGCCGATCCAATCCAAACTCCTCCCCCGCGGCCTGAGCTACAAGCAAATGTCCGAGGTGGACGGGGTCGAAGGAGCCGCCGTAGAGGCCGAGTTTCATGTCAGCGTCCTACTTTGCCATCACCGTTCAAATCCTCCCCAAGGCGGCCTTCGAGCAGTTCCGTGAGGAGCCGCAGTTGAGCACGGGTCGATTTGAGTTCTTGTTCGAGGTGGGTCACACGGTCACTCAAAGTATGCGCCCGCGAAGCAAGCGCCTTCGTCTCCTCATGTCGCCGTGAAATCTGACATTGTTGTAGCAAGTCCCAAAGCATGATCGTTTTTACGCCGGGCCGCAAAAACTTGGAACTACAACTTCAGCACAATTTTTCACCCCGGTAAACCGCTTCTTAGCTGCGATCACATCAGTTGAGCATGCCACTCCTTCGGAAGCCGTTTGTTCAAGCACAACAAGTTCACCCTGTCTCCGCAGCGGCTGGATAACCGCAACCCGCGATTAGTCTAAACGCAGGATGCGATAAAAACGCGGGGCGGCCGAGACCAGGGAGGAATCTGTTTGCGCGGCTGTGAGGGTCGCGGCGGTGGTCGGATTGCCGAGGTTCTGCCAAGCCGCCGCGGTCAAACCGTCCCTGAACTGCACCTGGTAACTCCGGCCAACCACTGCGTCCCACGAGATGACGCGCCCGCCTCCGCTGGGCGCAACGCCGACGGTGAAGGGGGCGAGTAATTCGCGGATGGTTTGGTTGTAGGTATCGGCGACGACAAGATGACCGTGCGCAGCGACGGCGAGACCGTAGGGATTGAAGAAACGGGCAACGCCGTTCGCGCCGTCCGCCGCGCCGTCCATGCCGACGAGGCCGGCGATGGTGCTCACGCGCCCGTCCGGCGTGAGGCGGCGGATGGTGTGGTGCGCGGCGTCGGCAATGTAGAGCGTGCCGTTGGGCGCGAGCGCGAGTTCAGCCGGCTTGCCAAAGCGGGCGGAGGAAGCGGGGCCATCGACCGCGCCGTCTTGTCCGGTGGCTCCGGCGATAGTGGTCACGACCCCGGCGGCCGACACGCGGCGGATGGTGAAGTTGTTTGCGTCCGAGACGAAGAGCGAGCCGTCCGCCGCGAGCGCCAGGCCGACCGGGCTGTTGAAGAACGCGTTCGTGCCCGTGCCGTCAGCGGAACCGAACGTCTCCGGATTCCCCGCGAGAACGGACACAATGCTGTTGGTGGTGATGACCCGGATGAGGTGATTGCCGCTGTCCGCGACCAAGACGGTGCCATCGGGCGCGACGGCGAGACCGAGCGGTTGGTTGAAACGCGCGGCGGCAGCGGAGCCATCAGCGTAGTCCGCGTTGCCAGCGGAGCCAGCGAGCGTGGTGACGATGCCGTTGGTCGTGACGCGGCGGATGGTGTGATTGCCGGTATCCGAGACGTAGAGCGCACCGTCCGGGCCAAGCGCGAGGCTGGTGGGACTGTCGAACCGCGCAGCAGAGCCGGAGCCATCAGCGGAACCGGGCGTGCCGAGTAAACCCGCGAGCGTGGTCACGACGCCATTCGTGCCGATGCGGCGGATGGCGTGGTTTTGGTTGTCCGCGATGAACACGGCCCCATCCGCAGCGACGGCGAGACCGGCTGGGTCGTTGAAGCGCGCGTTGGAGTTTGTGCCGTCCGCGGAGCCGGGAGTTTCGGGAAGGCCCGCGAGCGTGCGGACAGAGTCTTGCGCGGGAGCCTGGCGAAGCAGGCAGGTCAGGAGCAGGACAAGCGCGAGTGCCCAGCGCCCGAGTAGCATCCGCGTCTGGCAGAAAGCAGGGGCTACAGAGTCTGGAAACGAGTTTACGCTCGCAGACAAGGAATTTGGCAGGCTGCCGCATTCTTCCCGTCGAGGGCGAGTGCTACCCAGTTTTTCCGTAATGCTCACTCGGCGGTTATTTGAGTGCTTCAATTACCACGACGGACCAAGCGGTCGTTACTGGGTCGTGCGAGCTGAGGGCCCTTGTCGGGCTGGTAAGCATTCGGCTGCTTCAGCTTCGCGCCGCTGGCGGTTTGCAGTTCGCCGTCTTTCACGGCCACTTCCTCGACCTGGTAGAGCGGACCAGTTCGTTTGGATTTCAAATCGCTCGGCGTGGGCCCGGCGAAGTGGCGAAAGAATTTCTGCATCTCGTCCATCGTGAACGGGCGCGAGCCGCGGCGGCCGAAGACGACGGTTTGGTTGCCGGTCTCGTCCACCACGCGGTCGCGGTCGAGGCCGCGCGAGACGGCGACGGCGGGGCCATGCGTGGGGTAAGTGGCGATAAGTTTGGGGTTGGGCACGGGGCTGAAGCCCATGTGCGTCGGGACGTTCTCCGGCGAAATCATCTGGAGCACGCGCAGGCCGTTCTTGCCGTCCGCAACGAGCGCAAACATCGAGGCGTTAACCGAACCGATTTGCACGGCGCGGGTGTCGTTGAGCTTACCGTCAGCGTTGAACATGCGTTCGAGGCGCGGCTTCTCGGGGTTGCTGATGTCAATGAACGCAAGGCCCTCCGCGCCGTTCGCGACGTAGGCGTAGGTGCGCGCGTGGTAGAAGCGCTGGGCGTTTTTGAGCGGCACGGTCGCGCCGGGGATGAGGCGGGGCTTCGTCGGGTCGGTGACGTCCACGACCTTGAAGCCGTCGTCGTCGGTAACGTAGGCGTAGCGGAACTGCACGCCCACAGCGCGCGGGTTTTTGAACTCGCCGTTGCTTAATTCGGCCACGAGTTTGGGCGCCTCGAGCTTGTCGTTGTGCAAGCCCAGAACAAACAGGCCTTTCTTGGCGACGACGAAGAGATTTGTGCCGGCCATGAAGGAGTGCATTGCGCCGGCGAGTTTGTTTTCGGGGTTGAAGCGAATGGTTTTAAGATCCTTATCGAGGAAGTTGTTGTTGGGGTTGCCGTCCACGAGTGTCGCCACGGTGGTCATCACGAGGCCCTCTTCGCGGTCGGTGATGAAAGCCCACGCGTAGATGAGGCTGATGGGCTGCTCCTCATTTTCGGGTAGGCGTTGACGCGTCGGATCAATGCCCAGCGTGCTCGGCAGCGTGACGCTTGTCGCGTATTTGGTGCGGAGATAGGTGCGCTGACCGAGCGGCGAAACCGGAGCGGTCACGATGCGTTCGCTGAAACCCTTTTGGTCAATGTTCGCGACGTCGAAGACCTCGAAGCCGTCCGCGCCGTTGGCGGTGTAGAGGTATTCGCCGCGCAGGGTCAGGTCCAAAATCTCCTTCGCGTGGTGGTGATGCGCGAGGTCGTTGCCGTCTTGCTTCTCAGGAAGAACGCCCTTGTTCGCCTCGACGTGGCGCTTGAAGTTGTCCGGGTAGGCGAGGCGATGCAGGTAACTGCCAATCGCGGCCTGCGGCTCCTCCTGCTCAGTCCAAACCACGCCGTAAAGGCCGTCCTTGCCCGCGCCGACCCACGCGTAGCGGCCGAAGAAGTTTACGGTGCCAGTGCCGAAGCCGAGCAGCGAAGTCATCCACGCGTTATTGCTGTTGTCGGCGGCGAGGTGGCAGTCGGTGCAGCCCTTGGTAGTGCCGGCTCCGCTGGTCGTGTGGGGCAAATGAGGGTTATAAGCTTGGCCGCTGTAACCTTCCGCACTAACCGTCTGCTGCTGCGAATAGACCCATTCGCGATTGCTGTTCTGCGAGCCGACAATGACCGCACTTGAGGAGCGCAACACGGCGACGCGGTTGCTCTTGTAAGTCGCGTCCACACCGAGTTGGAACACGTCATCGCGCACCACTTGCGGGTTGTAGCCGGTGAAGTTGCGCGTGGTCATGCCCTCAAACTTATTTAGTGCGGTGCGCTGGTTTGCGCGCATCGGCAAGTGGCAGCCAAAGCAACTCGTTGCCCATGAGCTGTGGCAAACTTGACAGGTGATGTTCGACTCGTGGTGGGCCAAGTCCTGCGCGCACTTGGAAGCCTCCGGCACATCACCCCAAGTCTGGCCGTCGCGGCGGAGCGTTTTTGCGTAGCGGCTCTTCGCGTTGTAGCGCGGGTGCGTCGGGTCGAGCGTGTCCATCGTCTGCGGGACTTCCCAGCGCACGTCGGGGGATAGATTGCTGCGTTGGAAAAGCCGCTTGCCTTCCCACACGAAGCGTGGGCCCCACGGCGTGCTGGTAGCCGCGATGTTGACGCCCTTGCCGCCGTTGCTGAAGCGCCCGCCGTTGCCGGTAGTGACCAGCGTCGGGCGCGCGCTCGCCGTGCCGTGGCAGTCAATGCACTCGACCGAAGTCGCGGCGCGCGGCTCGCCGTAGAGGTTGCCGTCGCCGTGTGAGTCGTTAAGGAAATGGCAGTCGGCACAATGCATGCCCTTTGCAAGGTGAATGTCTTTGAGATGAACCGTTTTTTCGAACTTGTGTGCGTCATCGTGCGGGATTTTCTGGTCGTCGAGTGTGAGTAGGTTGCCGGATTTATCCTTCTTGAACACTGCGCGGAAGACCCAGCCGTGGCCGTGATAGTCCGCGAACTGCGTGTGCTTCATGCGCGGGTTCAGCTCGGCGACTTTTTCGAGGAAGTCGAGGTCGCCCCACAGACCGCGCGCGGCGGCGGCTTCGGGATTTTTCGCAATCGCGTGCGTGAGCTGCTCATCGGTCGGGTTGCGTTGCTTTTGGAATTCCTCTGGCTGGCGGTTGCCTAGGAAGTGCGGGTCCTTAGCGAGCGGGTTCGCCGGGTGCGGATACATGAGTTCGCCGTCGCTCTCCTGGTCCCACCAGATGTAGCCGAGGAACGGGTTCACGAAGAGGTTGCCTTGGTGCATGTGGCAGTTCATGCACTGGCTCGTCGGGATGCTGCGGGTGAACTCGTGCTTGATGGGATGGCCGCGCTCGTCTTTGCGAATGGCGGAGTCACCGCTAAAGGAGAGGCCTTGATGGCCATACTTGGAATACCAGCCGGAGTTCACGGGCGAGCGGTCGTTCGCGTAGATGACGTGGCAGGCGGAACAGCCGGAGGAACGGTAATCGCCTGGGTGGTTGTTGCTGCCCATGAAATCGAGCAGCGGGTCATGCAGGCGCGTCTTCTGTAAGTTGAGGTAAACCGGGTCGATGCGGTTTAGCGTGCCAAGACCGCGCTCGCTTAGGCGGCGGGCGGGTTTGCCGGGCGGCTCGACGGGGTTCGGGATGCCCATTTGGTTCTGTTTTTCGCCGCCTTTCTCGAAGATGCGAAGAATGTTGCTTGGTTGGCCCGTGGCGAAACGCGGCAACGGTTCGAGGTAAGGCAACACGCCAAAACGTCTCGTGTCTTCGGGTGTGACCGGCGTGGGGTTTACGAGCCGCAGCGCGGTGCCGTCGGCGGCATAGGCTTGGCCGTAATGCGGGTTTTTCCGCGGAGTCGCGCCGTTGTTGTAGAGCGCCGCGCCCCAAAGCATTGCGCCGTGGCGCATCATGGAGTGCCCAACGATGGAGACTTCCGATCGGTGACAGGTGCCGCAGGCCTTGTCTGCGACGCGTAAATCGCCGGGGTTTACGAACTGGATGAACTCGGGCGACTCTTGATTGAGCAGGATTGTGGAGTTATTCGGATTTGCGGAGCCCGGCCACAACTCGCCATGACGCGATGGCACATGGGCCTTGCGCATAAGCAAACCGGGTGTGGCATTACCGCCGTGGCAATCCGTGCAGCCCAGCACCACGTTGGGCGATTTGTGCATAGTATGCTCGTCCGTGCCAGCGTGGCATTCGAGACATCCGCGCGACTTGAGCGCGGCGGCCTCGCGCGATTGGTCAATGAGGTTTGGCGCGGGCAGCGAGCGGGTTTCTCGTGGTAGATCAATGGGCACCGAGATAGCGGGGCCAAAGGCGGGTGAAGCCCCAAGCTCCGAGCTCCCAAACCCAGAGAAGCACCATGTGCCAAGCACTAAGAGCACGTTCGCCAACCCGACGCTCTTCTTTAAGTGTGTTTTCATGCGGAACGCGACGCCGCAGTCAGGGAGGACGGTGGGCGCTCCGCATCTCTCGGTAGTGTTCAACCACTGAAGTTTGTCTGTAACTTGGAACACGGAACTAAGAGCTTTCATCGCTTTTAATAAGTCAAAGTTAACGCAATCAAACCGCTGTAAAGAAAGTCATCAGCCTTGCCGGCGCGCGAGGTATCTTCGAGACCGGGAATCGGGTCGGTGCTGCGACGATAAATGTCCCGGTAGCCGCGGCCCGGCAGCAGCACCCCCCAGCCGGCAGAAAGAATCACGTTGTCCGTCAAGAAGGGTCTGTACTGTATGCCGAGGCTCAGGTCTAGTCCCAACTCGCGGTCAATCTTGTCCGTCAGCAGCGCAGTGCGGAGCGAGTCTGTCTCGGCAAAGCGGATGTAGTTCGCGTTCACGAATGCCTTAAGCTTGGGCGTTACGTCCAGGTCCATGCCGAGGCCCCAGAGGTAAATGCCAGGGTTCACGAAGTTCGCCTGGCCCTGGGCCTTGCTCGACCGCAAGTTTGGCACGAGCGAGCCGCCTTGCTTCAAGCCGACCGCCGATCCGGCCAGATTAAATCCCTGCCGCACGTAGTAGCTGAAGGGCCCACCCACGAAGTTCGGGTTGTCGAGAATCGTGTCGAAGCCCGTCGCTTGGCCGTCGTCCGCCTTGCTGTCACCGCTCGCGTAAACGAACGACGCCTTGTAGCGCAGCCAGTCGCGGTCGTAGCTGACTTCCAGCGCGGCGAATTGCGCGTTGATGTTCGCTGGCTGGCCCGCCAAGCCGTTGAAGTCGTCGCGGCCGAACGCTTGATAAAATTGATGTGAGATGTTCCAGCGCCCAATGTGGCCATCGCCGCCCCAGCCGAGATAATAGGCGCGCACATCGTGTTGTCGCACCGTGCCGAGAGGTGCGGGTCGAACGATGTTGCCGTTGCGGTCGTAGTGGACGTCGGAATCGTCAAGGTTCGCATGGAAACTCCACGACGTCGTGTAACCTTTGAAAAAAGTGTCCTGCAAATAAGCGTTCGCGATAATAACTCGCTGGTTCCGCTGCTCGAAAGTGTTCAATCCTGAGTTCGTATCCTTTTCTCGCATGTCAAACACGGCAGCATTGTATTGAAGCCGGTTGTTTGCGTAGTTGCCAAAAAGTCGGCCGCCGAGATTCGTGTCGTTGAATAGGAAGCCGCGGAAGTCGGAGCTAAATGGTTGGTTGCCGCCTTTGATCGCGACAAAATCATAGTTGTCCGACAGGTCGCGCAAGTGAATCTCAACAAACGCCTCTTGGAGCGACCAGTAGTCCTTTGTCCGCACCGTTGAGCGCGAGCCGCGCAGGCTGTCAATCGGCGTGAGCTGGCCCGCGAGCAGTGTCGAGATGTCGGCGGGATTCGTGACGAAGGCGTTGCTGGGATTGGCGACGTTGTTGCCCGCGCCGCCGCCGAGAAAGCCACGTGGGTCAGGCGAGACGCCACCTGTTTCCCGCACATGCAGGTAGTTGATGTTGTAAACGGGTGTGAGTTTGATGGCCCAGTCAATCGGCTTAAACACCGTCTCGCCACGAAACAGCTCGACCGAAAACGCCAAGTTTTGCTGCACCGCCAGTGCTTCGCCGCGCCCGAAGAACTCGTAGGCATTGGGCGTGGCCGCCGACACGCCGCTGGGCGTAGGCACGTTCACACCGTTGAAATCTGTCGAGCTATTGACCGTAGCGTTAAGAAAAATATCCTGACCGATGATGGGCAAATCACCCTTGAGCACGCTCTGGTAATACGGATGCCAAAGACGTGGCTCGTGGTAGTAAAACGGGTCTTCGCCGCTGCCATTGACATAGCGTTTCCATGGCAGATAACCCACGCGCCAGCGGTCGGCGCGCGACTCCGTCCACGCGGGCAACGCCACGCCGGTGTCGCGCGCGATGCCACTGCTCTCGAAGTGCGGTTGAAAGGGCAGATTGCGCCGTGCGTTGGGGCGTGGAAGGTCAAGCGGCTTAGCTAGCGGTTCCAGGCCATGCTTGAGCTTCGCGTCCACGGACTTCGGCTCCAGCCCGACGGCGCGAATCGGTGTGCCCGCAGGCGCGGAAAGCACGGGTTCGTAGCCGTAGCTCGTTGAAGCGCGTGGCGACTCGGGCACAACCTCGGTATCACGTAACCGCACGCGCGGTAACGCTAGAGGCGCAGGCACCGGCTCGGAGCCAAATGCGGGACCGAGTGTAAACTCCTGTTTGAAAAATGGCTCCTCAACAGGTTGGGTGTTTTTTGCGCCAGGGTCAGGATTGAATTGCACTGGGGCCCGTGGCGGGGTTGGCGGACTGAATGTAACCTTCAGACGTAACCCAGGCGGCTCGTCGAACAACTCGCGCGGCCATGCTGGGCCAGTTCGCGGGTCGGGATTGAACTTGCTCGGCGCAGCGGGCGGTGCTCCGTCGCTCAAGGTCACGCGTAGTTCAAACTTTTCATCTAAAGGCGGAAATAGCAGCGACGCCGGAAACGGGAGGAAGCGCTTGTCCGGCTCCGGGCTGAACACGCTTGGGGCGAGCGGGGGAGGTCCGCCGGAAATTTCTTGGAGTGGTTTGAGTCGGTCGCGCTCGCGCAGCGCCTCTTCAAACGCAGAGAGCGGGGCGGCGCTCGACGGCGAGGCGGGAGCCGACTTTGACTTGGGCGAGCGGCCTATAAGGAATTTAGCCGGTTTGCCCGGCTCAGCAGCCAGTCCCGATCCATGCGCGAGGCTGATGGCAACTCCGGGCAAGACGGATTTAATCAACCCGCGAAACAGCGGTAATTTTTTCC
>VHDH01000051.1 GCA_016871445.1 Verrucomicrobiota bacterium
TTGAGTTCGTCGAGGCGCTTGAGCACGCGGCCCACGTTCCAGTCGAGGTTCTCGACCATCGCGAGCGCGCAGCGGGTGTGGTCCAAATCCTCCGGGTCGCCGGGCTTGGCTTTCATGCCGATGGGCTGGTTTTTGAAGCGGAGCCAATACTCCTGCGGCACGGCCCATGGGGTGTGCGGCGTGTTGTATGGCAGGAAGCAGAAGAATGGTTTCGCCTTGCTCCGCTCGATGAACTCAATCGCGTGACTCGTGAGGTCATCGGCAACGAAACCTTTCCCGCGCACCAGCTTCCCGTTGTGCTCGAGCGGTGGGTCGAAGTATTCGCCCCAGTGGCCCGAGGTGAAGCCGTAGTATTCGTCGAAGCCGCGCGCGTTTGGATGATACGGCCACTGCGAACCGTTGTGCCATTTGCCGAACGCGCCGGTCGCGTAGCCCGCGGCCTTGAAGGCGTCGGCCATGGTGCGCTCGTCCACGTTCAACCGCTCTTGTCCTGTCGAGACGCCGCGCACGCCGCCGCGCGGGTGGTAGCGGCCAGTGAGCATCTCCGCGCGGGTCGGCGCGCAAACGGAGCAGACGTAAAACCGGTCAAGGGTCGCGCCGCCGCGCCCGATGGAGTCAATGTTTGGGGTCTTAAGGTTTGTATTGCCGTTAATGGAGTAGTCGCCCCAGCCGGAATCATCTGCAAGGAAGATGAGGATGTTCGGGCGTTTCGGTTCAACGGCGTTTGCGGGGAAGTCCCAAAGCCCAAATCCCAAGCTCCAAAGAAACACCAAACACCAAGCGCCCATCGCAGCGCGTAGCCGCCGGGGCAACAAGGCGGTTGCACGGGGAGCGCACGCGTCCCGCGTGCCGTCGTGTCCGTCCCGGACACGACCTCGTTCCTCCAATTCCCTACGCACCCTTTGGCGGAATGAAGATGGAGGGACGAAGTTTCCGGCGGGACGCCGGAAACCGCACGCCGGAGGCGTGCGCTCCCCAACTCCGACTGCATCGTCTCGCATCGGAGCTTGGGTTTTGGAGCTTCTTTGCAGCATGGAACTTGGTTTTTGGAGCGTGGTCATCATTGGTCAAAAATCCCACCGCTGCGGTTTGCCGGTGGCGGGTTTGAGTTCGACCCAGTCGAGAGCGACGGGGCCGGTCTGTGCGGGGAGGTAAAGGCGCAGCACGCCGAGCGGGCCTTTGGCCGGAACACTTACAGAGAGTTCCTGCCAATCACCGGCGGGCAGGGTGTAGGCGGTGGATTGCGCGTTCGCCGTGTCAGTCGCGCCGCCGGGAAGCCACTCGACTTTGCTCGCGCCGCCAGTGGCCGAACGGGCGCGGAACTTGAGCGTGGCCGGGCCGGTGAGCTTGCCCATGCCATGGCCGAGGAACGCGCCCGCCTTGCCGGCCACGGTCACGATGCCGTCTTTGACCGCGACTTCGCACTGGCGCGCTTTCCAGCCATCGAGCGGGTCGGCGGGGTTGGCGTTGGCGGGCGCGGGCGCGGGCGTGGCGGTGGCGACTTTGTAGGCAGGGTTCGGGCGCGGGTAGAGCGCGCCGGTGTCTTTCAGGAAGCCGTCAATGAGCGCGTCGAGTTCCTTCACTTTAGCAGGCTGCGACTCGGCGAGGTTTTTCGCTTCGCTCAAGTCGTCCTTCAGGTTGAACAGCTCGCGCGGCGTGCCCGGGTCGAACCAGCGAATCAGCTTCCAATCGCCCGCGCGCACCCACACGCCGCCGCCGTTGCGAGCGTGCGGGAAGTAGTTGAAGAACGCGGCGCGGTCGAGTCGGCCCTCGCCGCGCAGCACGCGCGCGTAGCTCACGCCGTCGAACTTCTGCTCGGCCGGGCGCGGCACGCCCGCGAGGTCGAGCACGGTCGGATACAAGTCAATGTGCCCAACGACATCGTGTGCGAGGCCCGGCTTGATACGACCGGCCCACGCCCACATGAGCGGGACGCGGGTGCCACCTTCGTAGAGCGTGCCCTTGCCGTCGCGGAGCGGGTCGTTGTTCGTGGGCGGGAGGTCACCGGCCCACTTGCGCCAGTCGGTGAGCATCGGCGATTTGCCCTTCTCAGCTTTCGCGGTCCTCGCGGTGTCGGGGACGTTGCTGTGGGTGTTGCCGCCGTTGTCGGAGTTGAAAATGACGATGGTGTTCTCCGCGAGTTTGAGCCGGTCGAGCGCGTCGAGGATGCGGCCGAAGCTCTCATCCACGCTGCGGAGCATCGAGGCCATGATGGGGTTGCCCTGCTTGCCGCGCGGGTCGGTCTTGCCCACGAACTGCTGGGTGTAGTTGGTCTTGTGTCCCCACGGGCCGTGGACGCCGTATTGCCAAAGGTTGAGGAAGAACGGGCGGTCGAGGTTCGACTCGATGAACTTCACAGCCTCGTCGGCGAGGCGGTCCACGATGTACTCGCCGGGCGGGCCGTCGGTGATGGTGCCGGCCTTCGTTTGGCCGCGCGGGTCGCCGTCGGGCTTCACGCCGTAAGGGCTAAAGTAACCTCCCGGCGGGCCGGGGTCGGGATGGCAGTGAAAGGCCACGTCGAAGCCCTGCTGTTCCGGCCAGTGCGGACGCGTGAGGCCAAGGTGCCACTTGCCGATGTGCGCGGTGCGATAGCCCGCCGCACGAAGCGCCTCGGCCAGCGTGACCTCAGATGGCTCGAGGTAGTTCTTGCTCTCGGGCGACAGCAGTGGGCGATTCGCCGGCGCGGTGTCGGGCAGGAACTTGAAGCCCGCCGGCTGCGGTGACAGGTGGCCCGTGGCGCTCGTGATGCCGTGCCTAGCCGAATACTTCCCCGTGAGCAGGGACGCGCGCGTGGGCGAGCAAAGCGGCTGCGCGTAGGCGTCCGTGAAGCGCAGCGCCCGCGCGGCGAATTGGTCAATGCGCGGGGTGGGATAATACTTCGAGCCGTAAGCGCCGCAGTCCATCCAGCCCATGTCGTCCACAAGGAAGAGAATGACGTTGGGATGACCCGTGGCAGCGGACGCGGTGTTCAAAACCCAGGCGGCGAGCAGAAAGGTGAACAGATGCTTCATTTTGAGGAAAGAATCTTTGCAGGCAGGGACGGAATTGCCAGCCCGTAGGTTGCGGCGGGGGCGCGCGCGCCGGCCCGAAATCCATGCTTGCAATGCCCCCTTGCTTGGCTACTTTCCGCCTCCGCTCGCGGGCAGGTCGTCCGTGCGGCGCATTGATTTAAGACTTCTATGGCCAACGTAACTGAAATCCGCAAGGGCATGGCGATTCGTCAAGGCGGCGACGTCGTCGTCGTGACTGAGGTCACCCATCGCACCCCCGGCAACCTCCGCGCTTTCGTGCAGATCGCGATGCGCAGCATCAAGACCGGCAAGACTTCCGAGTTGCGCTTTGCCTCCGGTGAGAAGGTCGAGGTCGTCCCGATGATGACCACCAAGATGGAATACAGTTACAAGGACGGTGAGGACTACGTCTTCACCAACCCGGAGAACTACGAGACCGTAACTTTACCGCCTGAATTGGTCGGCGACTGCAAGCACTACATGGTCGAGAATTGTCCTGTGACCATGGTGTTCGTCGAAGAAAAAGCCGTCTCCGTTGAACTGCCTTCTAGCGTTGTCCTCACCGTGGCGGAATCACCTGAGGGCATTCGTGGCGACAGCGCCAACAACGTCCAAAAGCCCGCCACGCTTGAGACCGGCGTAGCCATACAAGTGCCCTTGTTCATCAAGACTGGCGAGAAGATCAAGGTGGACACACGCACCGGTAAATACATGGAGCGCGCCTGAGCCGCGCGTCCAAGTCTCCTTCCCCCACGGCCCGCCGAAACAGCGGGCCGTTTTGCTTTTCCGTCTTAACGCGCCTCAACCCACGCCCGCTGCGCATACCGCTCCCGCACCAGCCGCGTCGTGGCCGCCTCCGGCCAGGGCAAAGTTGACGGTTCCGCTCCCCAAGCCGCCCGCAGCGCCTCCTTCACCGTGTCCGCTGCCAACGGCAGATTGACCAGAAACTCCACGTGCGGTCGCGCTGCCCGATACGCTGGCTGCCGCGAGGGCAGGGGCAGGCAACGCGTGATCAGTCCCAGATCGAAGCTGAGCAGGAACGTGCCGTGAAACAGCAAGTGCGTGCGGCCGCGCCGCTGCGCGTTGCCGGAGCACTTGCGCCCGCGCCAGATCAGGTCCGTGTCGCCGGCGCTGGCGACCTCGTCGCCCAGCAGCGCGCCCAGCGCGGCGGCCAGCCGGCGGAGGATGAAGGCATTCGTGCCGCAAACCGTGCTCAGCTCTGGCGCGAGGGCCAGCGGCAGCACCAGCGAATAGTTCAAGCAGCCCGGCCCCAGCATCACCGTACCGCCGCCGCTACACCGTCGGAGCACCGGCACGCCGGCTGCCGCGCAGGCCGACACATTAACCTCACGCGCTGCTGTATTTGCGTAGCCGACTATCACGCACGGCGTCGGCATTTCCCAAAACCGAAGCGCCGCATCCCCGCGCATGGTGCAGTCCGCAAGCAACGCCTCGTCGCAGGCGAGGTTCTCGGCGGGCGTCGGCAATGTGAGGTCAAATAAGCGCAATTATGGGGATATGAGCATGACAGTCTGCCGGCGGAAAGCTTGGATGAGTTGATCGGCGCGATGAGACTGCCAACCTTACCTTGGCTTTTTAGGAATTCGTCTTTCGAGTTGTAGTGACGATATCTCCCGGGAGCAAAATAAAAACCGGCAGGCCAACGCTGGCCTGCCGGTTACGTGCCGTTATTGGACTAAAGAACTACTTGTCGGTCTCGGCGGCCTCGAAGGCGTGCTGGAGCGCGACTAGGTCATCGCCGGGCTTGAGCGAGTCGAGAACCTTCTGCTCTTCCTTAAGTTGCTCAGGGCTGTAGTTGGCAGCCTTGATGGAGAGGCCGATGCGGCGCTCGGCCCGGTCAATCTTAATGACGCGGGAGGTGACTTCTTGGCCGATGGTGAGGACATTCTTGATCTTGTCCACGCGGTCCTCGGTGATCTGGCTAATGTGTACGAGGCCGTCAATGTCATGGGCCAAGCCAATGAACGCGCCGAAGCTGGCGAGTTTGGTGACCTTGCCACTCACGAGGTCACCGACCTTGTAATGCTGGTCAATGGCGGACCACGGGTCGGTGCCGAGTTGTTTCATGCCGAGCGAAATGCGCTGGTTAGCCTTGTCAATCTCAAGCACCACCGCTTCGACCTCATCCCCCTTCTGGAAGACTTCGGACGGGTGGTTGACCTTGCGGGTCCAAGAGATGTCGGATACGTGCACCATACCGTCGAGGCCTTCTTCGAGTTCGACGAAGGCGCCGTAACTGGTGAGGTTGCGGACCTTGCCCTTGATCTTGGTGCCGGGCGGGTATTTGCCCTGAGCGGCTTCCCACGGGTTGGATTCGAGCTGACGGATGCCAAGAGAGATTTTCTGCTCTTCGCGGTTGATGCCAAGGACAACGGCCTCTACTTCCTGGCCGGGCTTGAGCACATCTGAGGGCTTGGCGATGCGCTTGGTCCAAGACAACTCGGTGACGTGGACAAGGCCCTCGATGCCGGGTTCCAGCTCGATGAATGCCCCGTAAGCGACGAGGTTGACGACCTTGCCCTTGACCTTGGTGCCGATGGGGAACTTGGTCTCGCAGGCTTCCCACGGGTTGGCGAGCTTCTGCTTGAGGCCGAGGCTGACGCGCTCCTTTTCCTTATTAACATCGAGCACGACCACGTCGATCTCCTGGCCGACCTTAAGGATTTCGCTCGGGTGGTTGATGCGGCCCCAGCTCATGTCGGTAATGTGGAGGAGGCCGTCCAGACCGTTGAGGTCAATGAACGCGCCAAAGTCGGTGATGTTCTTGACGGTACCCTTGCGGATGTCGCCGGGGGTCATCTCCGTGAAGAGCTTGGAGCGGCGCTCGGAGCGCTCGGCCTCGATCAGCTCGCGGCGTGAAAGGACGATGTTACGGCGGTCCTCGTTGATTTTAACCACCTTAAAGTCATACAGGTTGCCCACCATGGCGTTGACGTTCTTGGGCGGGACGACGTCAATTTGTGAGGCAGGCAGGAAGGCCTCGACACCGATGTTGACGATGAGGCCACCTTTGACGACCGCCTTGACCTTGCCGGTAATGGTGCCGCCCTCGCGGCAGATGGTCTGGATGCGATCCCAGTTCTTCTTAAATTCGGCCTGCTCGTGGGATAGGATGACCATGCCCTCTTTGTCTTCGAGCTTCTCAATGAGGACATCAATCTCGTCGCCGATCTTTACGGCCTCGGGGTCGAGGAACTCACCGCGGGAGACGACGCCCTCGGACTTGTAGCCAATATCCACGAGGACTTCCTTGTTACGGACTTCGAGAATGATTCCCTTTACAATTTCACCAGCGGCAAAGCGTTTCGTGCTCGCGCGCATGGCTTCTTCCATGGTTAACATAACTGCGTGTGTGTTTCTGCGGGAGACAAGCGGGCGAAGGCCCGGCGAGGCTCCATTGCCTAACGACCGACGTTGCAGGGCAACGGAGGTTAAGGGTTAGGTTGCGTTGTTTACCGACGTTTCTCAGCCTAAGTGAGCATCCGCACTCGCGGCGCTCAGGCGGGGCGGACAGTAGCCTCCTGAAACCGGCTGGCAAGGGGTTTTTCCGGCTGTTTACTAACGCAGGTTTTGCTGTAAAGGCCGCTTTTAATGGTCAATACGGGACGCCACGAGTTGAGGGCGCATCAAGAACCGTATGTTCTAGGGCGGCAACCTGGGCTGGGGATGGGTGTGGCCTAAGGTCAGAGCTTCTCCCGCCCGGCGTAGCCGGAGTCGAGGTCGTGCCAGTGGGTAATGTCCTCGTCCTCGAGTTCCCAGCACAAGAAGACCTCGCGACCGGCTTGAATAGCGGGGAAATCTACCAAGCCGCGCTCTAAGTCCTTGACCTGAATTTCACGCTGCTCGAACTCAGCTAGCAGTTCCTTGAAAGCAGCTAGGTTGCGAACCCACTGGTTAACCTTACCCCCGCCGTAATCATCATCGCCCAACAGCGGAGCGGTGCTCTGGTCGTACGAGGCGAGGTCGCGGCGGAGGCGCTGCAGTTGCGGCAGCCAGACGCGCAGCTGGGGCAAAAGTTCGCGAGCCTCTGCTAGCGTGTAGTGCTTGGTGAAGCGCCGCTCCATGCGCGTCAGGGCCGGGCCGGCACGGCTTTGAGTTTCTTTTGGATTTCCTCGTTCGGTTCGATGGCAAGTGACCTTTCCCACTGATCGCGGGCTTTCTGCGGCTCCTTCAGCGCGAGGTAAATGTCGCCCAAATGGTCGTGTAGCGTGGCATCCGGCTCTTTTTGGAACTTAAGGGCCTTGAGTTGCAATTCGAGCGCCTCTCTCGGCTGCTTTTGCTTAAAAAGCACCCAAGCCAGGCTGTCGAGGAAGGCGGCGTTCTCCGGCTCTTGCTTCAAGGCCCGCTCGATCATTTCCCTCGCTTCGGTGAGGTTCTCGCCGCGCTCGGCCCACATGTAGCCGAGGTAGTTCAATGCCTCAGCGAAGTTCGGTGCAAGTTTGAGCGACTGACGGAAGTAGTTCTCTGCTTGTTTGAAGTCTTTGTGCCGCTCGTAGGCCGTGCCGACTTGGAAGAAGAATAGCCCGGTGAGCCGTTCCGGCTCGTCGCGCCGGGCAAGCAACTCGGCGGCGGTGAAGTGCTTGATGCTCGCGGCATGGTCCTTGGTGCGGCTGTGGGCGAGGGCGGTGTAAAATTCCAGGAGGAACGTGGTCTTGAACTTTGCGCGCGCTTTAGCCAGCAGCTTCAAGGCATTCTCAGAGTTGCCATTTGTGATGAGCACGCCCGCGAGGTCGTAATACACCGGCTCAAAAGGTTGCGGCGCACCCTCGTTGAGCAAGATCGCTTTTTCGTAGCACTCGATGGCTTTGTCCCAGTCTTTTTGCTCGGCGGCGATCGCTCCGAGGAAGTAATGCGCAAGCGGGTTAGTGGGCTGGTCGCGTACCATGGCGTCGAGTTGGACCTGCGCAGCTTTGAAGTCGTTTGCGCGGAGGAAGAGTTCAACGATCCGCGTCCGCAAGATGGCCTGATTGGGAAAGCGCTCAATCAATTTCACGTATAGCTCGGCTGCGCGCTTGTATTCACCGGTAAAACTCCACAGCTCTGCGAGCCTGATGACGAGCTGCTGGCCCCGAGGTTGCAGTTTCGCTGCGGCGTCGAGTATCGGTGCGATTTTAACCTTAACCACCTCGAAGTCGCGCGGTCGGGCGGCAACGTAATTGCGATAAGCCTCGCCAAGGTCGAGCAGGAACGAAATGTCGGGTGAAGGTAGCGCAGCTGCCTCGTCGAGCGCAGCGAGGGCCTGCTCAGGTTGCTTGGATTGAAGGTGAATCTGCGCGAGATTCTGGTAGCCCACCATGGACTTGGGCAGCTTGGTGATCGCCTTGCGGCTCGAGGCTAGAGCTTGGTCTGGCAGGTTGGCTTGCAAGTATGCCACGCCGAGCAGCGCGTCCACGAAGCCGGATGCGTTGGGTTGCGCGGCGACCTTGCTCAGCACTTCGATGGCCTTGCCCGTCTCCTTTTTGCGGATTAGCCGGCGCGCGACGTCAATCGCCAGCGGCTCGTTTGTCGGGTCGGCGACGACGGACTTGTAGAAGTTTTCGAGGGCCTCGTCGGGCTGTTCGCGTAGCTCGCCGCTCACGCCGGCCGCGAAACGCGCCAGTGCCTCAACACGCTTTTCCATTTCATCCTTCGATAGCGGCGGGTTGGGAGTAGGAATGTTCGCCACCGGGGCAGAGGTCCGCGCCTGCTTTTTCGCGCCAGCACAGCCAGATAGTGCGCTTAGCACGGTAAGCACGACCATAGAATGAAGCAGGAGCGTTCGCATGGTAACTAGCGGCTTGGACAAGAGCGACGGCACAGTCCCGCAAGGCAGGACTGTGCCGTCTGAAGCGTTTAAGAAAGCGCAGTGCGCTTACTTCTGCCAGGTGCGCTTCTTGTGTCGATTAAGGCGCAACTTCTTCCGGCGTTTGTGTTTGTTGATCTTGGCCTTCCGGCGTTTTTTCAGGGAACCCATAGCGTTAATATGATCTTTGCAATGCTTGGGCGGTCATTTAGCGACCACCCGTCGGTAAAACACGTTCAATATACCACTTTGTTCAAGGGATACTCAATGATTCCTTCGGCGCCGGCTGCCTTAAGCTGGGGAATAATCTCCCGAACGATTCTCTCGTCAATGATTGTCTCCACGGCCACCCACTCGGGATGACTAAGTTGCGAGATGGTCGGATTGCGCAGCGCGGGTAGTTCGTCGAGTAGCTTGGCGAGACCGGCGCGGGGCACGTTCATCTTGAGGCCCACCTTTGCCTCCGCCTCGAGAGCGCCTCGGAGCAGCAGGGAAAGCGTTTCGATCTTCCTTCGCTTCCATGCGTCCTTCCAAGAAGTGTGGTTAGCGACCAGGCGCGGCGTGGAGGTGAGCAGCGTCTCGACGATGCGCAGCTTGTTAGCGCGGAGCGAGGAGCCGGTCTCTGTGACCTCCACGATGGCGTCCACAAGTTCGTGCGCCTTCACCTCGGTCGCGCCCCAAGAAAATTCGACCTCCGCTTTTACGCCGTTTTTCTTGAGCCAGCGTTGCGTAAGGTTCACGACTTCCGTGGCGATGCGTTTGCCTTGTAAATCTTTCACCGACTTGATTGGAGATTCCTCGGGCACCGCGAGCACCCAGCGCGTGGGCTGACGGGAAATCTTGCTGAAGATGAACTCACCGACCTCGTGGACTTTCGAGCCGTTCTCGACGATCCAATCGTGTCCCGTGATGCCCGCGTCCAGGTAGCCGTGCTCGACGTAACGGCTGATTTCCTGCGCGCGGATCAGGCGGATTTCCAACTCCTCGTCATCCACGTAGGGCACGTAGCTGCGGCTGCTGATCTGCACGTTGAAGCCCGCCTTGGCCATCTTTTCGATGGTGGCGTCCTGCAAGCTGCCTTTCGGCAGGCCCAGCCGGAGCTTTGGCTTTGCCGACTGTTTGGCTGCTGTTTTCTTCATTTGCTTAAAAACTAACCCGCACGGACGCCTTCCTTACGGTTTACGCATTAGGCGTCTCGTGACCGGGCATCCGCCCGCTTCGCCCGCGCTCGCGAATATTTCTTCGCTGACTCCACGACGCGCGTGGAGGGGTTTATCTGCCAAGTTCGGCGGGGAAAGGCGATGGTTTTTTTTGGTTTTCTCACACTGTGAACACTGGTTTGGTAACCTGAATTTGGCAGGCTGAGTAGTCATAAATGGCTACCGGGTTCTCCCTTAGGGCAATGAATTCTGCCTGCATTGCCGCGACCACCGCTGGCGTCACCTTGCCACGCGCGAACAACTGCTCCGTTCCGCTTAACCAAAGCGTCCGCCAATATTCGATGAATGCGCGGCGACGCGCGTTATTGGTCATTTGCGCGTCCATCCTTACGGGTAGCACGCGGAATTGGACTCCCATGAAGCCCGCGTCACGAGCGAGCACTTCCAATTCTGCTCCCACATCCGGCGCGCCGCCTAACTCGCGCTGCAGCCGGTTGAACGCCGCCCAATATTCTGCCATCGCCGGGCATGCTGGTTGCACGCGGAGGCTGGCATTGAAGACTTCTGTCACCGATAGCACGCCGCCCGGGCGTAACACACGCCTCGCCTCGCTCAGCGCCCGCACTGGGTCGCTCAGATGCTCCAGCACCCAGATGAGACACACACCATCGAAGCTCGCGTCGGCGAAGGGCAGTTCATAGGCGCTGCCTTCGCGAAGTTCCACGGAACCAGAAGCAAGCTCCGCGCGCAACAGCTTGCGGGCCTTCGCCAGTTGAGTTTCCGAGAGGTCCAGCCCCGTCAGCCGCGCCTGCGGGAAACGGCGATTTAGGATTTGCAGCTCCGCGCCTACGCCGCAGCCGACCTCCAGCACGCGCGCACACCCGTCGAGATCAATCGTGGGAAAAATGTAAGGCTCGAGAAACGCCGCTTGTGCTACGAGCCGCGCCTGTTCCTCGGCGGAGAAAGTGTGGATGTAGCCGGAGGACATGGCGGCATGTTTGAAGCTTGAAGGCTGAAGGTTGAAAGCCAGCGGCCCGAATCTCTCGCCCTTTACCCAGCCGACTGCGTCACCGTCTTGCGCCCTTCCACCCGCACCAACCCGCGCGCGAGAGCGGAGATGGCCATTGGGTAGAGCTGACGCTCGGCGACTTGGATGCGCCCATGCAGCGTATCTGCGTCGTCGCGGCTCAGGACGGGTACGGTCTGTTGTGCGATGATCGGGCCGGTGTCCACGCCTTGGTCCACGAAATGCACCGTGCAGCCGGTGTGTTTAACGCCGTAGTCAAGCGCTTGCTTCCACGCCTCCAAACCGGTGAAGGCGGGCAGCAGCGAAGGGTGGATGTTGATGACGCGTTGTGGAAACGCGCGAAGGAACTCGCCCTTGAGAATGCGCATGAATCCCGCGAGCACGACCAACTCGACGCCCGCCTCCTTGAGGGCTGCGATGTAGGCGGCCTCCGCCTCCTCGTCGAGCTTGGTGCGGAATTTGCCCGGCGGAATAAACTTTATTGGCAGTCCGCGCTCTTGCGCGCGCGTGAGAATGCCGGCATCGGCTACGTCGCTGATAACCACGGCGATCTTTGCCGGCACGCTGCCCGTCGCAATGCCGTCGGCGATGGCAACCATATTTGAGCCTTTGCCGGAACCAAGGATACCCAATCGCAGATGCTTTACTTCGCTCACGCGGCGAGTGAGTCACAGAAACTAAACAAGCCGCAAGCGGAAAGCCGGTTCCAAGGTTCGATGTGCCGCCTCTGTTAAGCAGCTGCGTGACCAGCGCTAGGCCCGTTGCGAGTTGGAAACACACGGCTTCCACTTTGTATGCCGTGTCCAAATCGACTAGCCGTCGGCCCACAGCGATAGTAAGAAACGGGGGGTTCGTTTTCGCAGTCGGCGGAGTTTGCTGCTCTAAACCGACTATTGACACCGCCACGCCCTGAGCGCAGGTTGCATCATCCTCAACCAAGAAACGCCATGAAAATCGTAATAATTGCCTTCGCTGTCGCTTCCGTCTTCGCCGCCCAAAGCGCCTTCGGGCAGGGTGCCGCCGTCATCATCAAGCAGCGCGCCAAAGAGGCCGCCGGCCGTCCGCCCGTCGCCGCGCCCGCTCCGGCTACGCAGCCGGGGGCCGCCGCTGTCGTCGCGCCCCAGGGCGGGGCCGCACAAGTGAACACCTCCAAGCTTGTGGCAGACATTGCCATCATCAAATCCCGGCCCGCGGCCTCGGCGGAACACAAGGACAAGCTGGCCGCAGACCTTTCCGCCGTCGCCACTGGTGCGAATAGGCCCTCGGGCGAGGCCGTCGCCGCCCTCGCCAACGCGGTGGCCGACGCCATCGCGGGCAAGAAAATTACCGCCGCTGACCAGACCTCGCTCGCCAACTCACTGGCCAGCGCTCTTAACGCTGCCGCCGGTTCGCCGCAGTTCCGTGGTGCGCTGCAAGGCGTGCAAGACGCATTAGTGCTGGCGGGTGTAAACGACGCCGGCGTACAAGCCGTCACCAAGGCTCTCACCAGCTTGACCACAAAGACCAAGTAGCCGCCGCCACCATTCCCCTCAGCCTGCTTTTGTTGCGCGCGCCTTCTCGGCTTTTAGAAATTGGGCTGATTTGGGTGAAAGGGGCAACCCCACGAGAGCTGCCGCTGAGCGGACTAGTTTCAGTCAGTGACTGCTAAAGAGGCACCCTCGTTTTACTTTACTACCATGT
The DNA here is from genome assembly GCA_016871445.1 of Verrucomicrobiota bacterium. GTDB lineage: Bacteria > Verrucomicrobiota > Verrucomicrobiia > Limisphaerales > SXTU01 > SXTU01. The sequence continues at coordinate 12,682 of VHDH01000051.1, forward strand.
TCGTGAACGGCGGGACGTAGGCTTGGAGATAAACGAGGAGGCCCACGAGCGTCGCTAGTGCGAGGGAGTGAAAAAACACGTAGCGCAGGATGCTGCCTTCGTGGCCATACCAGTTGGTCGCCGTGCTCGCCACGACGATGCTTTGCGCATCTACCATCTTGCCCATCACGCCGCCGGAGCTGTTCGCCGCGCACATGAGCACAGGGTTGATGCCGGTCTGCTCGGCGGTGATCTTTTGCAGGCTGCCGAAGAGGACGTTGCTCGCGGTGTCGCTGCCCGTGAGTGCCACGCCGAGCCAGCCCAGCAGCGTGCCGAAGAACGGATATAACGCGCCGGTTTTAGCTAGTGCGAGGCCGAGTGTCGCGTCGGTACCGGAATACTTCGTGACGTAGCCGACCGCGAGCATCCCCGCGATGGTGATTAGCGAGAAGCGCACGGTCCACAGCGTGCGCCTATAGACGCGCACAAGTTCCGCCAACGAGAAGCCCATGTAAAACCCCGCGAGAATGGCGGCGGCGAGGATGCCGGTGCCAGTCGCCGAGAGCCAGTTAAGCGTGAACTCAGCAGCCTCGGGTTTGGTGGGTTTTTCCGGCGTGGGCTGCGGCACGACGGGGAAGGTCCGCACCGTTGCGTTGTGCAGCTGCGGCACGGGGAACTTTGGCGCGGACAGGGAATTGAGCTGCGTTTTCACCGCCGGCACGCCCCAGATAAACACCAAAACCGAGAGCAAAATCCATGGCACCCATGCGCGGCGGACGAGGTTAGGGTCTGGGGTCTGGGGTCTGGGGTCTGGGGTGGAGGCTGCGGTTTCAGTGAGGCTTTCCGTTTCCGTGGTCCGCGCCCCGCGCTCCGCGTTCCAGTTGTCCTTCGGCTGCCAGACCTTGAGCAGCGCGACGATTGCGAGGATGGAGCAGATGGCCGCGACGATGTCCACCAGCCATGGGCCATGGTAATTTGATACGAGAAACTGTGGGATGGCAAAACTCACACCCGCAGTAAGCGCCACTGGCCATACGCCGAGCATTCCTCGCCAACCGGCGTAAGCCCACACCACCCAGAATGGCACGATCAACGAGAAAAACGGCAGTTGTCGCCCAGCCATCGCCGAGAGGGCCTGCAGGTCAAGGCCCGTCACGCCCGCCAACGCGATGATGGGCGTGCCCAGCGCGCCGTAAGCCACCGGCGCGGTGTTCGCGATGAGCGAGAGACCGGCGGCTTGCAGCGGCTTGAAGCCAAGTTGCATCAGAATCGCCGCCGTCACCGCCACCGGCGTGCCGAAGCCCGCCGCGCCCTCGAAGAACGCGCCGAAGCTGAACGCGATGAGCACGAGTTGCACACGCGGGTCGGGCGCGAGATTTGCCAGGCTGCCGCGCAGCACCGCGAACAGGCCTTTGTCCACCGTGAGTTGGTAGAGGAAGATTAGGTTCAGGATGATCCAGCCGATGGGAAACAGCCCGTAGGCTGCGCCGTAGCCCGCCGTCGCCAGCGCTGCGTCCACCGGCATCTTGAAAGCGAACAGCGCAACCGCCAGCGCCACGCCTAGGCCCAGCAGCGCGGCGAGATGGATTTTGATTTCCAGCCACGCGATGGCCCCGAGCAGCACTACCACCGGCAGCGCGGCGACCAGCGTGGAGAGGAAGGGATTGCCAAAAGGATCGTAGTTTTGCGGCCAAGGCTGCATCGGTGTTGCGCAGAGGAAACGGGGAAGCCCGCGTAAAGTCCAGCCCACAGGCCGTCGGCGACAAACTTGGCGCAAGTGCTTCTTCCCGGAGCTTCTGGGCCATGCGACGCAGTCCTACTGCTCAAGGGCGCGGAAACCTAAATCAGCTCTTCAATGGCCTTGCCGTGCGTCAGCACGGGAATCGGCTGGCCGAAGGCGTTGTGGAAGACCTCGTCGGTCGCAACGCCGAGCTGGCGGTAGATCGTGGCGAGCACGTCGTTGAAGTGGACGGGGCGGTCCAGCGGCAGGTCGCCGGCCTTCGTGCTGGAGCCGACCACCACGCCGCGCTTCAGCCCGCCGCCCGTGAGCATGACGGAGAAGACCTTCTCCCAATGGTCGCGGCCCGCGTTGGCGTTGATTTTGGGCGTGCGCCCGAATTCACCGAACATCGCCACGAGCGTCGTGTCGAGCAGGCCGCGCTCTTCGAGGTCATCCAGCAGCGCGCTCACCGCGAGGTCCATCGGTGGGAGCAGCTTGTCGCGCAACTGATTGAAATTGTCCTCGTGCGTGTCCCAGTCTTGGCCGCGCTCTTGGTTTAGCGTGTAGGCCAGCAAGGTGAACGGGACGCCTGCTTCGGCAAGTCGGCGGGCGAGGACGGTCTGTTGGCCCCAGAGGTGGTTGCCGTAGCGCTCCCGCTGGCGCAAGGGCTCGCGCGTGAGGTCGAAGGCTCCGCCCGCCACACCGCCAGAGAGCATCTCGAACGCATGGCGGTGATACCTGTCGAGGCTATCCACGGCGGCGGGACTGGCGTTGCCGCCGAGCGCGTTGAGCAGCGTGAGCCGGTCTTCCAAGCGTTTACCGGAAAGATTTTTCTGCAAGGCGAGGTCTGGCGGTCCACCGAACGGCATGCGCGAGTTCTCGGGCGGGAGGCCTGATTCCAGCGGCTCATACGCCACGCCCAACGGGCCGGCTGACGCATAGTGAACGCGATTGCCGAGCTGACCAGAATGCGGGATCGCCACGTAAGGCGGCAGCAACGGCGCGCGCGCCCCGCACGCGCGGGCGATGACGGAGCCAATGCTGGGATGGGTGAGATTACGGTTTTTTTCTTCAACGGAGGCATCCGGCAAATCTCCGCCGGTCAACGTTTGGTAAATTGCCACGGGATGACTCGGCGAATCCACGTAGGCGCTACGGATGAGGCTGAACTTGTGGGCGCGCTTCGCTAGCAGCGGCAGGTGCTCGGCAAAGTGAATGCCGGGCAGCGTCGTCGGGATGTCGCCGAACGTGCTGCGATAGGCAGACGGCGCATCGGGCTTCGGGTCGAAGCTCTCGTAGTGCGAGAGACCGCCTTGCAGGTAAATTACGATGCATGCTCGCGCCGGGAAGCGGGCGGCCTTGCGCGCCTCTCTGGCGCGGAGCAACTGCGGCCAAAGCATTGCGCCGGCTAAAGCCCCACCGCCTTGCAGCCAGCGACGACGGGTCATCGCCGCGAATGGGGCGGAGGGTGGCAAAGGCATGACTGAAAACTTAATTTGGACAGCGCGGAGGTGCCGAGAAATTCACTAAACCTATGGCGTCGGAGACGACTTTTTGAGCGTTTGCTCTTATAGGAAGTGATGGCGACTCCCCAAGTCGTCTAAGGCTTTTTACCAATGCACCAGAGATGCCTATGGGTGCGGATAAAAACCTCGCCGTTACTGATGGCATGCGAGGAGTTGCAAAGGTCGCCATCCAAGGTGTTCACGCGTACCAGTTCGAACTTCGGGCTGGCTTTGAGGACAATCGTCTCGCTGCTCTGGTTCAGGCACAGAATGTGGCCGTCTAACAGCACCATGGAGGACCACGAATCGCCCTTCTTGCCGGTCCCCTTCACGCGCTCTTGCCAAAGGGATTCGCCGGTCTTGAGGCTGAGGCATTCGGCGATGCCCTCGGTGTTGAGGATGTAGCAGTGACCCTCCGCGATGACCCCGGTGCCGAGTCGGTTCTTGGTGCGGACGGTCTGCCAAAGGCGATGTGTGCCGGTCACATCGCCGCTACCGCCGGTTTTCACCGCGAGACTGGTGCCGAAGAAACCGCCCATTGCCACGAGCACGCCTTCGCCGGCCACGGGCGAGCAGTAAACGAGCTCGTTTAACCCGTCGCAGTCCCAAAGCGGCTTTCCTGAGCGCGGGTCGAAGGCGCGCGTGAACTGTGGGAACGGTTGGATGAGTTCATCGCGCTGGCCCGTGCGCACGACCATCGGCGTGGCGAACGTGCCGATGACGCCGCCGCGCTCGTTGCCTTTGAAACCGTCGGTGCGCGGTCGGGACTCCGGCTTGGGCTCGGCGTATTCCCATAACGTCTTGCCCGTTGTTTTATCAAGGCCCATCAGCCGCGCGTTCAGGCCGGGTCCGAAGTAGAGCGCACACACATCACCGTGAATGAGGGGCGAGGCGGCGTAGGACCACTCGTGCTCATGCCGGCCTAGATCACGCCGCCAAAGCTCCTTGCCGTTCATGTCCCAGCAGAACAGCCCCGCCGAGCCGAAGAACGCGATGACGCGCTCGCCGTCCGTCACGGGTGAGGCGGCACAGGAGGGGTTTCTTCCGTAGCGCTTCTCGGCCTGCGTCCAAGTCGTGCCGGACTTCCACAGCAGCTTGCCATCGCGCCGGTCGTAGCACGTCACGGTGCGACCGCCTTCCTTCTCGAGGGACTGCGTGAGGAAAAGCTTGTCGCCCCACACGACGGGCGAGGAATCACCCGGCTCGGGCAGTTCGATTTTCCAACGCACGTTCTCTGTGGCGCTCCACTGGAGCGGCACATTCTTTTCCGGTGAGGAGCCATCACCGTTTGGCCCACGCCATGCGGGCCAATTCGCGGCGGTGGCAGAGAGTAGTGGTAAAGCGACTAGGGCCAGGGCCGGGGAAAGGCTTAGTTGCATGTGCGCAGTATAGGACGACGCGGCTTGCCGCCAAGTGGAGACAAATTTCAGGGGCGCTTTAACGCAGCCATTTCGCGGGGTTGAAACCGGTAATGAGCTGGAGGCCGGTGAGGAAGGTCATCGCATAAACCACCTTCATGAACAGCTGCTCCGAAATCTTCCGGTTGAGCCACACGCCGAGCCACACGCCCACGGGGACGAATGGCAGGAAGATGAGGCTCTGCCCGAGCGTCTGCGCGTTGATGATGGCCTCCGGAGCGAAGACCGGTAGGTCCACCAAGCTCCGATCTACGACGAAGAACGGCAGCTTGATCCAATTGATCCAAGTGAAGACCAGCACGGTCGTGGCCACGTAGCGCTCCTTGGGCATCTGCTGCGGGATGAGGAACACGCTCACCACCGGCCCCGCGCCGTGCGCGAAGGTGCTCGTGATACCCGCGCCGATGCCGCAGGGGACGCCGACCTTGTGGTTCGGGGCGAACGCGCCTTCCGCCGCGAAAATTTTCTCCTTTAGCAGTTGAAAGGCGACGAACGCCACGGCCAGCAGGCCAATACAGATGTTGAGTTCCCGCGCGGAAAACCGGCCGATGAGTTGCACGCCGATGACCACGCCGACGACCACGCCCGGCAGGAGGAACTTGAGGTTCGCACGCTCCCACTTGCCCCAGTAGTGATACACACTGAAGGCGTCACCCGCACAGAGCAGCGGCAGCAGGATGCCGATGGCGTCCCGCGGGCCGAAGGCCAGCACGCACAACGGAGTGGTGAGCATGCCTAACCCACCGCCAAAGCCCGCCTTCGACAAGCCGATGAAAAGCACGGCCACCGCCGCCAGCAACATGGAGGACCAGTCTTGCACGCGCGACGTGTAGAAGCGGGACCTCGGAAAGTCCAGCCGCCGATGAATGAGGATATGCGTTCATCCGCGTCCCGTAGTATTGCTACGGACAACGAATCCGTGGTTAATTTTCAGCCCATGAAGCTGCCGTGTTACGCATTTCCAAAGCTTTTTTGCCTTCTCTGTGCCTTTGCGCTGAACTCCTCCGCCACGCCGAAGCCCAACGTCCTCTTGCTCATGGCTGACGACCTGGCCAACACCCTCGGCTGCTACGGCCATCCGCTCGCGCAGACGCCGCACCTCGATGCGTTCGCGAAACGCGCCGTGCTCTTCGAGCGTGCGTATTGTCAACTCCCTCACTGCAATCCGTCCCGCGCCTCGATGCTTTCCGGCCTGCGCCCGCACACGACGCGCGTCACGGACAACGCGGACAATCTCTACCAGAACCTTCCCGGCGTGGTGACGCTGCCGCATCACTTCCGGCGCAACGGTTACGCCACCGCGCGTTGCGGAAAGATTTTTCACCTCGGTGTGCCCTCGGGCGCAGAAAGCATGGATGACCCACAAGCATGGGATTTCGGCACGCCATTCAAGGATGAGCGGCCGTATCCGCCCAAGCGCGAGAGCGCGGTGAAAGTTGCGACCGGCAAGAGAGAGGGCTTGCCGTGGACCGAAACCACAGGCTCGGATGACGACCTCGTGGATGGCAACTTCGCCAAGACCGCCGTCGAGTGGTTGGAAAAGCGCGACCCGTCCAAGCCGTTCTTCCTCGCCGTCGGCTTTCATCGTCCGCATCTGCCACTGGTCGCGCCGGCGAAGTATTTTGACCTGTATCCGTTCGACTCCATCAAGCTGCCTGTCGAGCCAGCCGACGATGAAGCCGACATCCCCGCGCCTGCGCGCAACGGCTCCGTGCCTGGTTACGCGCTGACCACCACGCCGGAGCAGCGGCGTGCGGCCATTCGTGGTTACCTCGCTACGGTGAGTTTCATGGACGCGCAGGCCGGGCGCGTGCTTGACGCACTCAAGCGGCTCAAGCTGGAGGAAAACACCATTGTCATCTTCGCCGCCGACCACGGCTGGCACCTCGGTGAGCACGGGCTGTGGCACAAGCGCAGCCTCTTCGAGGAGAGCGCGCGCGTGCCGTTCCTCGTGCATTTGCCCGGCGCGAAGGGCAACGG
>VHDH01000052.1 GCA_016871445.1 Verrucomicrobiota bacterium
CTGTCTCGCCATGTCCGCATCGGGCACAATGCTTTCTTACCCGGCGTTTCAAGTTGGCAACCAACGCACTTTCCGGTAGTCACCCGCGCACACATGGCTGACGAAAAAGCGAAGCACAATTACGACGAGAGCAAGGTTAAGACCCTCTCTTCCATCGAGCACATCCGCCTGCGCACGGGCATGTATATCGGGCGCATCGGCAGCGGCGCGCACTACGATGACGGCTGTTACATCCTGCTCAAGGAGGTCATTGATAACGCGATTGACGAGTTCATCATGGGCTTCGGCAAGCAGGTTGAAATCTCCATCGAGGGCAACCGCGTGCGCGTGCGCGATTTCGGGCGTGGCATCCCGCTGGGCAAAGTCATCGAGTGCGTCTCGCAGATTAACACCGGCGCGAAATACAACGACGACGTCTTCCAGTTCAGCGTGGGTCTTAACGGCGTCGGCACCAAGGCGGTCAACGCGTTGGCGAAGGAGTTCGTCGTCCGCAGCCATCGGGAGGGCGAATTTGCCGAGGGCGTGTTCCGGCAGGGCAAGCTCAAGCGCGAGCAGAAGGGCAAGACCAAGGAGCCCAACGGCACGTTCATCGAGTTCGAGCCGGACCCGGCAATTTTCAAGGAGAGCGAGTTTCGGCCGGAGTTCGTCGAGCGGCGGTTGCGGCATTACAGCTATCTGAACACGGGGCTGCGGCTCATTTACAACGGCAAGGAGTTCGTCTCGCGCCATGGATTGCACGATCTGGTGATGGAGGATTTAGCCGGCGACAATGCCGAGCCAATCTATCCGCCGCTCCACTACACGAGCAAGACGCTGGAGTTCTGCTTCACCCATACCAACAGCCGCTACGGCGAAAGTTTCTACTCGTTCGTCAACGGGCAATACACCAGCGACGGCGGCACGCACCTGAGTGCGTTTCGCGAGGGTTTGCTCAAGGCGGTGAACGAGTACTCTAAGAAGGGTTACGACGGTGATGACGTGCGCGAGTGCATGGTCGGCGCGGTGGCGATTCGCCTGCAAGACCCAGTCTTTGAGTCGCAGACTAAGAACAAGTTGGGCAACACGGAGATTCGCACCGACCTCGTCAATAAAGTGCGCGAGGAGTTGCTGCACTTCTTCAATCGCAACAAGCAGGTGGCCGAGCAGATCCTCGCGAAGGTCGAGGACACCAAGCAGCTTCGCAAGGAGCTGCAGGACGTGAAGAAGCTCGCCCGCGAGCGCGCGAAGGCCGTCACGCTCCGCATCCCGCAGCTCAAGGATTGCAAGACGCATTTCGACAAAAAGAAAGACAAGGGCCACGGCTCGATGATTTTCATCTGCGAGGGTCAGTCCGCCGCCGGTTCCATCACAAGCTGCCGCAACGTCGAGACGCAGGCCGTCTTCACGCTCAAGGGCAAGCCGCTCAACGTGTGGGACCTGAAGCGCGACATCGTTTACAAGAATGACGAGCTCTACAACCTGATGAGCGCGCTGGACATCGAGGACAACCTCGACGGCCTGCGCTACGAGCGGGTCATCCTCGCCACCGATGCGGACGTGGACGGGATGCACATCCGCAACCTGATGATCACTTACTTCATGAAGTTCTTCGAACAGGTGGTCCACGACGGCCACCTCTACGTGTTGGAGACGCCGCTGTTCCGCGTGCGCAACAAGCAGGAGACGATCTATTGCTACACTGAGTCCGAGCGCGATGCGGCGGCGGCAAAGCTGGGTAAGAGCTGCGAGATCACGCGCTTCAAGGGCCTGGGCGAGATTTCACCCAGCGAGTTCAAGCAATTCATCGGCAAAGGCATGAAGTTGAGCCAGGTGGAATATGCCCCGCGCAACGACGCCGCGAATATCTTGACCTTCTACATGGGCAAGAACACGCCCGAGCGGAAAGACTACATCATGGGTAACCTCGTCGTGACGGTGGAGGAATGAATCAGCCATGACACCGAAATCTAACAGCAATCCGGATCAGCCCGAATTACCGATGGACGCCACGAGGAAGCAACCCGCCAGCACCAAGTCCGTCGGGTTGAAGACCTCTAAAACTAAACCTGCTTCCGCCGATGGTAATAGCGGCGCGCACATCGTCACCGAGGAGACGCCGGCGGTCGCGCACCGCCCGTTCGCGCCGGCGAAGATCGAGCTGCCGTTGCACCGCCGCGTGGACAAGAGCTTCCTTGAATACGCCTCCTACGTCATCCGCGACCGTGCGATCCCGAACCTCGAGGACGGCCTCAAGCCCGTTCAGCGGCGCATCCTCTGGACGCTGCACCGCTCCGATGACGGCCGCTTCGTGAAGGTCGCCAACATCGTCGGCGACTGCATGAAATATCACCCGCACGGCGATGCCTCCATTGGCGACGCGCTGGTGGTGCTGGCGAACAAGCGCTACCTCATCGAGGGGCAGGGTAACTTCGGCAACGTCTTCACCGGCGACCCCGCCGCCGCGCCGCGCTACATCGAGTGCCGGCTCACGCAGCTCGCGCGCGAGGAGCTGTTCAACGATGAGATCACGCAGTTCGTGCCGAGTTACGATGGGCGCAACCGCGAGCCGGTGTTGCTGCCCAGCAAGTTGCCGCTCACGCTCATGCTCGGCGCGGAGGGCATCGCGGTTGGTCTTTCGTGTCGTATCCTGCCGCACAATTTCCCCGAACTCCTCGAGGCGCAGATCGCCATCCTCAAGAAAGCGCCGTTCAAGTGCCTGCCTGACTTCCCGACTGGCGGGCAGATGGACGCGCGCGATTATCAGGACGGCAAGGGCAGCGTGAAGGTGCGCGCCAAGATCAAGGAGAAGGATGAGTCCACCGTCGTCATCAAGGAGCTGCCGCCGGGGACGACGACCGAGTCGCTTACCGCATCCATCGAGGACGCCGTGGCGAAGGGCAAGCTCAAGGTCAAATCCATTAACGACTTCACCTCCGAGTCAGTCGAGATCGAGATCAAGGCTCCGGCCGGCGTCAGCGCGCAGCAGTTGATGGACGCACTATTCGCCTTTACCAACTGCGAGGTCACGATCAACAGCCGCATCACTGTCATCAAGGACAACCGCCCCGTCGAGCTGACCGTCAGTGAGGTGCTGCGCGAGAACACCGAGCAGCTCGTGCGCCTGCTCCGGCAGGAGCTGGAGCTCAAACAGCAAAAACTGGAGCAGGAGCTGCATTTCCGTACGCTGGAACGCATTTTCATCGAGGAGCGCATCTACAAGGACATCGAGAAGTGCAAGACCAACGAGGCGGTCGTCGCGGCGGTCTTTGAGGGCTTCAAGCCGTTTAAGCGCCAGCTCCTCCGCGAACTGGCCGACGCCGATGTGGAGCGTTTGTTGCAGGTCCGCATTCGGCGCATTTCGCTCTTCGACATCGCCCAGCACCGCGAGGAGATGGCCAAGACCAAGGCCGAACTGGCCGAGACGCAGAAGCATCTCAAGAACGTGGTGAAGTTCGCCATCGGCCACCTCGAAGCCTTGCTGGAGAAATACGGCCCGCAGTATCCGCGCCTCACCACCAAGTCTTCGCGCCACGAGGAAGTGGACGTAAAGGCCGTCGCGTTCAAGGCCTTCAAGGTCGCCTACGACCGTGAGAGCGGCTACGTGGGCTACAAGGTCAACGGGGACGAGTTTAAGACTGAGTGCACCAAATTTGACAAGGTGCTGCTCGTGTTCAAGGACGGCACCTACAAGGTCACCGAGCTGCCAGAAAAACTCTTCGTCGGTCCCGAACTATTCTTTTGCGGCCTACCGGACCGCGAGTGCGTGTTCACTTGCGCCTATACGGATCGCAAGGCGAGCTACCTCAAGCGCTTCACCTTCGGTGGCACTATCTTGAACAAGGCGTATCTCTGCATCCCTGATAAATCGCGCATCCTTTACTTCGCTTCGCACACCCCAAAAATGCTCTACGTCCGTTATAAGCCCATGCCGCATCAGAAGATTCACCAGCAGACTTGTGATCCGGCAAAGATAGAAGTGAAGTCACCCAAGACGCGTGGGCGAATACTCTCGATCAAGGACATCAGCAGCGTGACGCCCGAGCCGACGCGCGGTTGGGATCCAGAGGCAGCCACGACCGAAATCGTCTTCGCATAATTGGGAAAACTACGGTGACGGAGTCCATCCACGTCGCGGGGCCGCAGGAGGGCGGGATTGCGCGCCTCCAGCCCACGATTACCCACACAGGGCTGCGTCGCCCTTAAATCTACAAGGGGGTGGAGTGTGGTCATAAGCCGTTTGACCCGGTCCCGGGACACAGTTTAATTTCCGCATGTGAAATTCACCCGCCGTCAGTTCGCCGCCGGCTTGGGGTTGAGTGCGCCCGCCTTGGCGATGGCGCAGACGGTGGAAAATTTTGACTGGCCCCAGTGGCGCGGGCCAAAGCGTGACGGCATTTCCCGCGAGAAGGGCTTTACCGCCGAATGGCCGAAGGAGGGGCCGCGTCGCCTCTGGTCCGCACGGGTAGGCGTGGGCTACTCATCCATGGCCGTGGTGGGCGGGCGGGTTTACACCATGGGAAACTTAGCTGATGTAGATCATGTCACGTGCCTTGACGCGGCAAGTGGCAAGCTGCTGTGGGACTACAAATATCCCTGCCTCGCCGCTGACCCAAACGGCTACCCCGGCCCGCGTTGCACACCCACGGTGGACGGAGGGCTGGTCTTCACGGTCAGCCGCATGGGACATCTACTTTGTCTCAATGCAACTAATGGCGCGTTGGTCTGGGGCCGGCACTTGGTCACCGACTTCGGCGGGTTACTACCGACGTGGGGTTACAGCGGATCGCCCTTAGTCGAGGGCGAGATGTTGATTGTGGAGCCGGGCTCGATTGGCCGTTCGGTGATCGCTTTGGAAAAGCGCACCGGGCGCGTGGTGTGGGCGAACGGAACTTACCCTGCTGCATATTCCTCACCGTTGGCTTTTGACCTCGCACGAGACCGGGCGGTGGTAGTGTTCAACGCGGTAGGACTCACGGCTCGGGCTGTGAGCAACGGACGCATCCTCTGGCACCAACCGTGGACCACTACTTACAACGTCAACGCGGCTACGCCCATCGTACTCGACGATAAGATTTTTATCTCGTCGGGCTACGGCTCGGGCTGCGCGCTGTTGCAGGTGACGGCCAACTCCGTGCGGCCGGTGTGGAGCAGCAAGAACATGAGAAACCACATGAACTCCTGCGTGCTCTGGCAGGGGCACCTGTATGGTTTCGATGAAAGCCAGCTCCGGTGCCTCGATTTGATCACGGGCGCGGTGAAGTGGTCCACGCCCGCCTACGGCAAAGGCTCGCTGATGCTCGTGGACGGGCGGCTGCTCCTTTACGGCGAGCGCGGCCGGTTGGGCTTGGCGGATGCCACGCCGGCGGGTTTCAAGGAGACAGCCGGCGCGCAGGTTATCGGCGGGAACAGCACCTGGGCGCCTCCGGTGCTGTCGAACGGGCATATCTACTGCCGCAGCCTCGCGGAACTCATCTGCCTTGATGTCTCTGGTAAGTGAAGCTTAGAAGCCGCCGCCGCCATTGCGGAATTTAACGAAGACTTTTTCCCGCCCGGTTTTCACCCAGCCGGCCTGCGCCCCGGTTTGATCTGGACCGGCGATTTCGCCGAGGTCTTCAAAGTTAGTGGGAGCCGCTGCGCCGGGATTGAATGGCGGCATTTTAAGCCAAATAGCCCGGCCGTCTGCTGCACTGGCCGTCATCCCATGGTTGTGGCGCACCATGCCGGATCGGGTGAATCCGTTGGGCCCTCCCCCAGTTATGTTGTTCCAAGCGTTGCGAAAATTGTTGTAGCCGCTGGAGTTGACGCTGAAGTTGGAGTTATTCGAGTCCTTCTCCGTGTGCATCACGATGTCCGAAGGAGTCTGCATCACTATTCCGCGGAGTGGACTTGGAACCGTGAAATTCACATCGCGAAAGACATGGCGGTTGGCGCGGTAATGCACCACAAAAGCAAATGACCCCGGGCTAGGCGTAGGGTCCGAAGTGCAGATGAGCGATCTGGGTGGATTGTTCGTGGTGCCGCCCATGTAACGGATGAGCTGCGACACCCAGCCGCGCGGATCGCTCAACGACGTCGCAGGGGAGGCGTTGATCTGGATGCCAAAGGGGAATTGGTCGTCGAAGTCGTCCTTGTAGAGCAGCGTGGATAAGCCGAGTTGGCGGTTGTTACTCAGGCACTGGGTCGTCTTGGCTTTAGCCTTGGCCTTGCTCAGCGCTGGCAACAGCATTCCTGCGAGAATGGCGATGATGGCGATGACCACGAGCAGTTCGATCAAGGTAAAGGCGGCACGATTCGCCTGCGGGCCGTGCGATGTCTTTTTTGACTTCATAGAATTTGTGAAAGAGTGAGCAATTATAGCCCACTCCTATTGGAGGTCAATGTCACCAGCGCTTCCTGACCCAGTCAGGCAGCTCCTCCACTCAGCGCCCCAGAAACTGGTCCCGACCCGCCACCAGCGCCGCCATCTTCCGGTCCGCCACGCTGCGGGACAGCATCCAGAAGCCGCAGTCGGGGTGGACCCACTGGATGCGCTCGGCTCCGAGCACTTTCACCGCGTGTGCGATGCGCGTGGCGATGAGGTCGGGCGATTCAACCTCATTATCCTTGATGTCCACGACGCCGAGGCCGAGGGAAATTCCCGGCCGAAGGTCCCGGAAAGCTTCCAGTTCATCGTAACCACGCCGGGCGAACTCGAGGACCAGATGATCCACCGCGAGCCGGTTGAAGAATGGGAGCAGATTGCGCCAAAAACCTTGTTGGATGCTTTGTCCGCCATAGTTGCCAAAACAGAGGTGGAGGCCCTTCTGCCCGCGCACGCCCGCGAAAACGTGGTTGATCGGCTCGTGCGCCCAGTCGGCGTCCTCGGGATGACCAGTCAAATTTGCCTCATCCACTTGCACGACGGCGGCATCGATGTCGGCGACTTGCCGGCGGAGCACTTCGGCCATCGCCATCGCAAGAGTGCGGATGTCTGGGTAAAATTCGTTTACCACCGTCTTCGCCAGCATGTAAGGAGAGGTGAGCGTGAACTTGAGCGGTCGTGAGGTGAGGTTCCTCACGGATAACCAAGCAGCGGGCAAATTTAAGTTACCCTCGCCGATCTCACCGCGCACTACGCCCGCCGGCTGTGTGCGAAACTTCATGCCTTGCGCCGCGCGGAACTTCGCCAATTCCTCGCGCGATAGCCCCGTGTGAATCCCGCTCATCGGCCGAACAAAAAAATCAATCATTCCGTTAGTTTCGGGATGGTTCACGTCGAAGCGCGACAGCTCGCCATCGGCGATGACATCAAGACCTGCCAGCTCTTGGGTCTTGAGTACGACTAGGATGGCATCGCGCAGGGCGGGGGCGGTGGGGTACGCGGCGAGCCACGCGGGCACGGGGTAGCTGCCGACGACGGTAGTCAAAATTTGCGGCTTGGACATGCGTTGCATCTTCGGCGGTGAGGTGTCCAGTGCAAGTTTCAATTCCGCCGGGAGAAGCATTGACTTCACCCGGCCTGCGATGTCGAATTCGGCTGTTCCATGGCGGGCCTCGCACGGGGCGAGGCTTCCGGGAACAGCTTTCGCAACCCACAACGCACAGACATCATGGCCAAGAAACAACTCCGCATCGGTCTCATCGGTTACAGCTTCATGGGCCGCGCCCACTCGAACGCGTTCCATCAGGTCAACCACTTCTTCCCCTCCAGCTACGAACTTGTCCCACAGGCCGTCTGCGGCCGAGACGCCGCGGCAGTGCAAGCCTTCGCCAACAAATGGGGCTACAAGTCCATCGAGACTGACTGGCGCAAGCTCCTCGAGCGCGATGACATTGATGTGATTGACATCGCGACGCCGAACAATATGCACGCCGAGCAGGCCATTGCTGCCGCCCAAGCCGGCAAGATGATCCTCTGCGAGAAGCCCCTTGGCCTGAACGCCAAGGACGCCGAGCAGATGCTCAAGGCCATCCAAAAAGCGAAGGTGCCAAATATGGTTTGGTACAACTACCGCCGCTGCCCCGCAGTCGTCCTCGCCAAGCAACTCATCGACGCCGGTAAGTTAGGCCGCGTGTATCACTACCGCGCGAACTTTCTCCAGGACTGGACCATTAATGCCGACCTCCCGCAGGGCGGCACCGGCCTCTGGCGCCTCGACGCCAAGGTCGCCGGCTCCGGTGTCACGGGCGACCTGCTCGCGCACTGCATCGACACCGCGATGTGGCTCAACGGCGGCATCAAGGACGTCAGTGCGATGACCGAGACCTTCGTCAAGGAGCGCAAACATAACCTCACCGGCAAGGTCGAGAAAGTTGGCATTGATGACGCGTGCCTCTTTCACTGCCACTTTAACAACGGCTCGCTCGGCCTCTTCGAGTCCACCCGTTACGCGCGCGGCCACAAGGCGCTCTACACCTTCGAGATCAACGGCGCGAACATGAGCCTCAAGTGGGATCTCCACGACCTGCACCGCCTGCAAATCTTCGACTACACCGACGAAGGCCCCGAGCGCGGTTGGAAGAGCGTCCACGTCAGCGACGGCGACCATCCCTATTGCGGCAAGTGGTGGGTGCCTGGACTCCAACTCGGCTACGAGCACAGCTTCATCCACGCGATGGTCGAGTTCGTGCAAGGCCTCGAGAGCGGCAAAGGCTGCAAGCCTGACTTCAAGGATGGCCTCGCGACCGACTACGTCGTGGATGCCGTGCTTGCCTCCGCCAAGTCCCGCAAGTGGACTAAAGTGAAGCAGGTGAAGTAAGTCCTCGGTAAAATCCGATTTCCTCGGGCGGGGAGAGACGTCCCGCCGCCCTTTTGTTTTTGGAGAAACGCCCGCGCGGGGCATCGGTTGAGGCGCGTCAAAGGTGTTGCTAGCAGCAACGGTGGCCTATGACCGGCGCGTTGGCACACGGCTGGGATTTCGTCCATCGCTCGGGGAGAACCGGCACAGTTTTATCCGTGTGATTTACGGGCTGGCTCAGACCACAAACTCCAGCTCGGGTTGTTTGGGAATCAGCCCTGCCGCCGCGCCCTTGGCGAGGAACCGCCGGATCGCCTCCCGGCCACGTTCCCCGTAGTCCAGCGTCCAGTGGTTCACATACATGCCCACGAACTTGTCCGCCAGTGCCTGTCCCAGGCCGCGTCCCCATTTCAGCGAATGCGCCACCGCCTCAGGTCGGTGCTCCAAGCTGAAGCGGATGCTCGTGGTGAGCAGGTCAGAGATTGCCTTACGGTCCATCGGGGGGATGCGTTTGTGGATGACGTTGCCTCCCAGGGGCAACGGCAATCCCTCGTTCTCACGACCCCACCACACGCCGAGATCCTCGCAAAGGTGGAAGCCCTGCTGCTCAAACGTAAGCTGACCTTCGTGAATGATGAGGCCCACGTCTGCCGCGCCGCTTTGCACCGCCTCAAAAATTTGGTCAAACGGCACGATTACGTATTCGAACTCTCGGGCCGGCCGGCCGAGATACAACTGCAACGCGAGGAACGCGCTCGTCATGCGCCCCGGCACGGCGATGCGTTTTGTAGCGACGATCTCGCGCGTGAGCGGGCGCTTGGCTACGAGCATCGGCCCGTAGCCGTCGCCCATGCTTGCGCCACTGGGTAACAGCGCATACTGGTCGCTTACGTGTGCGTAGGCGTGGATGCTGATGGCGGAGATGTCCAACTCCCCGCGCATCGCGCGCTCGTTTAGGGTCTGAATGTCTTGAAGAATATGCTCAAACCGCCAGCCTTGGGTGGGGATTAGATCCTTTGCCAGCGCATAAAACATAAAGGCATCATCCGGATCCGGCGAGTGGCCGAGTGTCAACGTGCGTTGCGACATAGCGAAAATGTCCAATGCCCCCCGCCGCGCTGTCGAGCGGAGAAAATAAGGGTGCGAGGCGTGGGGAGGGAAAAGCGAAAGTTCCCTGTGGCTTTCAGAAAAGGGGCCGGGGCGGAACCCGTAGTAGCAAACGCCACGACAACTGATGGCTCACTGCAATGCGGACAAACACCCGAACGGCTCAGTGGTTGAATAGGAACTCTTTGCTGCTGATGAGCGCCCAGACGATGTCCTCGTAGGCTTCGCGCTTGGCCTTCTTCTTGGCGTCGGCGTCGGGGGCCTTTGTGACCTTCTTCTCGATGTGCTCCTTCGCCGTGGTGGTCTCGCTGGACTCAGCCGAGCGGCTGAAGGCCCAGTGATAAAGCTCGCCGACCTTCGCCTCATCGGAGCGCTTCTCGTCGGCGGCCAGCAGGGCGGCACGGCCCTTGTCAGCGGTCAGCTTGGCTTGAATGTCCTTGGAGTTTAGCAGGTGCAGGCTCTGCGCCAGGCTGGCGTCCTGCGAGCGTTCGCAAGCGCAGGCGCTGGCGGAATCGGGCCGACCGAAGACTTGGAGGAAATAGCTGCCGCTGTTGTAACTGTTATCCGGAAGCTGCACGGCGCGCGTGCCGGCGGGAAGGTTCGCCCAGTTGGCCTCGGACTTGGTCACGGTGTTGATGGCGTCGAAGAGGACCTCCGCGCTGAGGCGTTTGGGGTAGTAGCGGGAGAAGTTTTGCTTGTCACCCGCGTTGTGGCTGTTGGGAATCGCGCTCAACTGGTAGGTTGTGCTGGTGACGATGGTACGCACGAGTTGCTTGAGGTTGAAACCCGACTCGACGAAGGCTTTCGAGAGCGCATCAAGCAATTCGGGGTTCACGGGCGGGTTGGTCTCGCGCATGTCGTCCTCCGGTTCAACCAGGCCACGGTTAAAGAAGTGTTTCCAGTAGCGGTTCACGAGGGACTGCGCAAAGAACGGGTTTTCCTTTTTGCTTAGCCAGTCGGCCAGCGCGTGGCGGGCGTCCTCGTCGGGTGGCACGTCCAAAGGCGGCTCGCCTAGGCCAGCGGGCTTGAGCGGTTGGTTGTTTTTTTTGTTCGCCATTGTGGGTGCGCTGCGTTTGGCAAAGATGAGTTCCTCGCCGGGCTTAGAGCCGGGCTTGCGGCTGACCTGGCTAAAGAACGCCCCGAAGCTGTAGTAGTCCGCCTGACTCCAACGTTCGTACGGATGGTGATGGCATTGGGCGCATTGAAGACGGGTGCCGAGGAAGAGTTGCGCGGTGTCTTCGAGCTGATTTTGCGCGGTCTTTACCTGGCGATACCACGCAACGGGCGGGTTCTCAACGATATCACCGGAGGCGGCCAGTACTTCGCGGGCGAACTGGTCATAAGGTTTGTTGCTCGCAAGGCTGTCGCGAATCCACGTATGGAAGGCGAAGGTGCCGTGCATGAAAGTGGCGGACGAGCGCTGGTTGCGCAGCAGCGCGCCCCAGAAGTTGGCGAAGTAATCTGCGTAGTCACCGCTGGCCAGCAGTCGGTCGGTGAGCGCATCACGTTTACTGGCAGACTTGTCTTTGAGGAAGGCCTCAGTTTCCTCCGCTGTGGGCAGGCGTCCAGCGAGGTCTAAAGTAAGGCGGCGCACGAAGGTGGCGTCATCGGCGACCTCACTGGGTGGCAAGCCTATGCGCTTGAGCTTCTCGAAAACGATCTTATCCACGAAGTTCCGAGCTACGGGCAATTGCGGCACAGGTGCGCCGAGCGGCACGGTGGCGCGGAAGACCGTGACTTTACCCGCGAAGCGGATCATCACGCCCACGTCGCCGGGTTGGGCGGCGAACTTCACAAGGCCCGTACTTTCTGTTGAAGCCATATCCTTGTCGTTGGCCTCAAAGAGTGTGCCGCGCGTCACATCCTCAAAGTGGCCATCCGAGAAATGGGCAAGCACCTTGAGCTGCTGGTCGGCGTGGGGTTGCATAGTGCGCTCCTTGGGGAACACCTCAATGCGTGTGACATGGGGATCCTTTTCGCTGCCGTAAGGCATGCCCTGAGCGATCCAGCGACGCACCATCGCAAAGTCGAAGGAATCGACATCCAGCCGCGTGCCGCCACCATGAGGGACGATGCCGGCACCCTTGAGCAACAGCAGACTAGTTTCGGGTGCGGCGGTCGAAAGCCGGCGGCCACGTGCTTCTTTTACCAGATACTCGTAATCCTCTGCCGGTTCAAAGCCGAGGAGGGAGAGGCGGAAGCCGTTTTGTCCGCCACTCTTGCCGTGGCAACCGCCGCCATTACAGCCGCCCTTGGTGAAGATGGGCACAATCTGGTTGGCGAAGTTGATGGTCGGCACTTCTTTGAAATCTTGGATGGTTACCGTGGTCGTGGCGGTCAAGCCCTCGGGTGATATCGCGGTGATAGTGGCCGCGCCGTCAGCCAGCGGCGTGAGGTAGCCAGTTTTATCCACGTTCACGATTTTCAGTGGCTTGGTAGTGTAGGTGACCTTGGCCGTGTAATCGCTCTCTTTGCCTGCAGCGGAGCGTGCGGTCGCCAATAACTGCACTCGGGCGTCGGCGCCCTTAAGGGTAAGGGTCTTGGCCGCGCCGCCGGATTGGCTAAACAGTTCAAGGCTTACGGCCTTGTCCATGCCGGGCTTGGCGTCGGTTTTAGAGGAAGCCGGCGAGGCGAGGGCGCAGTTCAGGGTCGCGGCGAGGACGAAGGCGGACAAAAGTGAGTTCTGGCTCATGACTAGATTACTAGGCTCGACGCGAGCAAGGGCGGGCTATTCAAGTAGATTCTCGCTATGCCGACCCAAGTTATTTTGCAAACAGTGTCTCAGTGGTTCGCTTTGTTTGCCCCCGCCGCCACAGGGGCCACGTCCGCTGTCACTCCCAACGATTAAAGTGTCTGCCCGGCTAGCCGTTCGTAGGCCTCGAGGTATTTGGCCTGCGTGCGGGCCACGATGCCCGGCGGCAGGGCGGGCGCGGGCGGGGTTTTGTCCCAGGCGAGCGTCTCAAGGTAGTCACGCACGAATTGCTTGTCGAAGCTGGGCTGGCCTTTGCCCGGCGCATATTGGTCGGCTGGCCAAAAGCGCGATGAGTCTGGCGTGAGTACCTCATCAATCAGCACGAGCCGTCCCTCGAAGAGGCCAAATTCAAACTTCGTGTCCGCGATGATAATGCCGCGTTTCCGGGCATAGTCGCGGGCGAAGTTATAAATGCGTAGGCTTAGGTCTCGCGCTCGCGCCGCGATATCCGCACCCACGAGTTGCGCGGCGGTCGCGAACGGGATGTTTTCGTCATGACCCGTCTCGGCCTTTGTCGCCGGGGTGAAAATTGGCTCGGGCAACTCGGCAGATTCCTGCAAGCCGGCGGGGAGCGCGAGGCCGCAAACGGTCTGCTTCTTCTGGTATTCCTTCCAGCCTGACCCGGCGAGATAGCCGCGCACCACGCACTCGATGGTGAGGGGCACGGCCTTTTTTACGATCATGCTGCGCCGTGCGAGTTGTGTGGCAAAAGGCTGGAGCACTGCCGGCAACGGATCTTCCGCCCGTGCCAGTAAGTGGTTGGGCACGAGCTGTTCGGTCTGCTTGAACCAGAAATGGGAAATTTGCGTGAGCACCTCGCCCTTGCGCGGGATGCCGTTGGGCATGATGCAGTCGAAGGCTGAGATGCGGTCAGTGGCGACGAACAGCAAGCGGTCGCCCAAGTCAAAAACTTCGCGGACTTTGCCGCTTTTTACTTTGCGAATGCCAGGCAGGTCGAGGTGGAGCAATGGCTCGTCGTTCATCGCGCGGGATGATGGGGGGCGCGGCCCGGAGCGCAAGGCCGTTCGCGGTGGGCGGAGGAATCAACTAAAGAGCGCGCCCAGCGGCCGGCCCTCCTCGAGTAAGTTGTAAGGCCGGCCTTGGAAGTCGGTGGCCTCGAGGTTCTCGATGCCCATCGCGTGATAGACTGACTTGGCTACGTCCTCGGGACCGATGGGCATTTCGGCGGGATACTCGGCGCGCGGATCCGTGGCACCGACGATCTGCCCGCCGCGAACGCCGCCGCCCGCCATTACCACGCTCATGCAAGCCGTCCAATGATCGCGCCCGGCGGCAACTTTCCCGGCGCTGCGCGGATCGCCGATCATGGGCTTGCGACCCATCTCGCTGGTCACGATTACAAGCGTCGATTCGAGCAGGCCACGCTGGTGCAAGTCCTCGATGAGGGCCGAGTAACCCCGGTCAAACTCCGGCAGGAGGTCTTCGCGCAGGCAGTTAAAATTATTCCCATGCGTGTCCCAACCGCCACCGCTGAGGCATTTCTTGGCGACGTTCTCATCGCTCTCCGCCCAGAAGACGGTGATGAAGGGCACGCCCGCCTCGACGAGCCGCCGCGCCATGAGCAGGCCCATGCCGTTGATGGTCCGGCCGTAGCGGTCAAGAGTCGTCGGTTTTTCCGTGGTAATGTCAAACGCGCCCGCAGTCGCGCTGGAGGCGAGGAGCGAAAACGCCTTCTCCTGTTGGCGCACGTAATTGTTCACGATGGCCTCGTGGTCCAACTCACGGCGGGCGGCGTTCACGGCGTCGAGCAGCACGCGGCGGTCGCCCATGCGCGCGGGCGACACGCCGGCGTCCAGCGTGAGCGTGGGCGCGGTGAACTGGAGCGGTTGCTCGCGGTTGCCGGCAACGAAGAAGGGGTCAAACTCCATGCCCAGCCGGCCCGCAAACTGCCCCGGCCGCGTGTAGGGCGCACGGCTGGGCTTGAAGGGCAGCGTAACGACCGATGGCATCTTTGGGTGCGGCGGCCGCTTGGCGCCCACCACGCAGCCGATCGATGGCCAATCGGTCGGATAAGGTCGGCGGTCATTGCCTTCGCGCTTGAAAGTTTCGTCGGGCACGTGGCCGGTAAGGTTGTAGTAGTAACCGGCATGGTGGTCGCCGGTGGCGCGGCCGTAATCGGTGACCCCGTGGACGAGGGCGAGGTGGTGCCCCTGCTGCGCGGTCAGCGGCAAGTGCTCGCAGATGCGCACGCCCGGCGCGGATGTGGCGATGGGCTTGAACTCGCCGCGATATTCGCTGGGCGCATCAGGTTTCATGTCCCACATGTCAATGTGCGATGCACCCCCGCAGAGGAAGAAGAGGATCGTGGACTTTGCGGGGCGTTTGCGGGGCGCGAGTTGGCTGTTGCCGGCTGCTGAACTCCCGAAGCTCAAACCCGCCAGCCCAGTCGTGGACGCCGCGATGAACGCGCGTCGGCTGAGGGCCGGGGAGAACAGCGGGGCTAGCATGGTCACGTAATAGGACGCCCGTCCGGCAGTGGGCCATCAAGCAGAATCAGCACCAGACTAGCCAATCCCTGCGTGCAACGCATTCCGGCCTCGACACGTCCGTGCGTAGTTCAGAAACTCATATGCCATCCACTTTGGCGATACTGATGGACCCGCTCTGGATTCTCGCAACCGGCATGATCGTGGTGCTTGGCGGCATTCTCGCTTTGCGCTTGCACGCCTTTCTTGCACTCGTGGTGGGCGCGCTCGTAGTCGCCGCGCTCACACCGGCTGAGGCCATCGTCAAGCACGGCGTTAGCCGCAAACTTTCGCCTGAGGCCGCACAGAAGGCCGCCGACCAGTCGGCCATCGAGCGCGTTACGCGCGAGTTCGGCGGCACGGCGGGGCGCATTGGTGTGCTCATCGCGTTCGCGTCCATTGTAGGCAAGTGTCTGCTGGACAGCGGC
Organism: Verrucomicrobiota bacterium; assembly: GCA_016871445.1. Taxonomy (GTDB): domain Bacteria; phylum Verrucomicrobiota; class Verrucomicrobiia; order Limisphaerales; family SXTU01; genus SXTU01. The sequence continues at coordinate 15,470 of VHDH01000052.1, forward strand.
GGCGCGGACCGCATTGTGCGCTCAACATTGCGGGTGCTGGGCGAGCAACGTGGACCGCTAGCCTTCCTCTTCAGCGGCTTTCTGCTCGGCATTCCCGTCTTCTTCGACACGGTCTTCCTGCTGATGATCCCGCTGGGCAAGGCGATGCGGATGCGTACAGGGCGGGACTATACGCTTTATGTGCTGTGCATTATCGCGGGCGCGACGATGACGCATTCATTGGTGCCGCCGACGCCGGGGCCGCTCTTTGTGGCCAAAGAACTGAACGTGGATTTGGGGCTAATGATCTTGGGCGGCTGCGTGGTGGGCGCGATCACCGCCGGGATGGGTTATCTTTACGCACGCTGGCTTAACCGCCGGTTAAACATTCCTTTGCGCGAAAATTCGAAGCTCTCGCTGGCCGAGTTGGAAACGCTGACAAAGCGCGATGAAAAGAACCTGCCGCCCTTCTGGCTAGCGATGCTGCCTATCCTATTGCCGGTGCTGTTGATCACCGCGGCTACAGTGGTGAACTCTCCGGGCGGCGCAAAGTTTTTCACCACGGCGCTGGGCTGCGGGCCAGGGGCGATTCAGCTTCTCCGTGTGCTGGGCGACTCAACGGTGGCACTGGGTCTTTCCGCGTTGATCGCGCTGGGCACTTTGCTTTGGCAAGGGCGCAAGAGCGGCGAGGTGCTCGACAAGGGCGTAGGCAGCGCACTGGAGGAAGCGGGCTTGATCATTCTCATCACCTCGGCGGGCGGGGCGTTCGGGGGCGTGCTCCAGCAATGCGGCATCGGGCCGCGTGTGCAGGAGCTTTCCACCGCCTATAGCATCGCCATTCTGCCACTCGCGTGGTCGGTGACGGCGCTGGTGCGTGTGGCACAAGGCTCGGCCACGGTAGCGATGATCACGGCGGTGGGCGTGGTAGGCGGCATGGCGACGCCGGACCTGCTGGGCTTCCATCCCCTTTGGGTCGCGCTGGCCATCGGGTGCGGCTCAAAGATGCTGCCGTGGATGAACGACAGCGGCTTTTGGGTGATCTGCAAGATGAGCGGCTTCACAGAAAAGGAATGCCTCGTCACCTTCACCCCGATGGTTAGTCTTATGGGGCTAGTGGGGCTGGCCGTGGTGATGCTGCTTGCGAAAATCTTTCCGCTGGTGTGACGCAGCAGGGGATCGATCAGAAGAAGCGGACAAACGCCTTCTTCTTGATGCGCTCAACATATTTTTTCTGCAGACGGCTGCGCTCCTGACTCAACAGCGTTCGCTCGATCTCCTCGCGCACTTCGTTGAGCGGCCGCACCTGCGCGGCTTTGACCTCTTCAACGAGCAAGAGGCAACAGGCGGCTGGCAAATCACTCTCCCGTTCCAACTCAATGACCCCAGTGCGTTGGCCGGGTTGAAGCTTACTAACGGCAGCGGCAAGTCCCTTGCGCAACCGGTCACGCTCCCGCCAGCCCAAATCGCCCCCTTCAGACCTTTGCGAGCCGTCTGAATAAACCTTGGCCATCTCGGCGAACGCCGCGCCAGCCGCCAGTTTAGCCTCGATCTCACGGGCGAGTTGGCGCACCGCCGCCGCCTCACCGCCGTCGCGTATGCGTAGTTCGATCATTCGCAGCCGCACTTGGTCGGGCAGCTTGAACTCGTTTTGGTGCTCCTTGTAATAAGTCTCGATCTTGAACGGCGAGATGATGATGGCCGAGGAAACATTCTTAAGATTCATCTGCTCAACGATGAACTGCTCGCGTATCTCTGTGCGGAACTGCTCGTAAGTTATGTTCTGTGCCTCGAGCGTCTTGATGAGTTTCACGCGGTCGCCATAGCGCTCGCGGATGCGGTCCTGGACGAAGTCCTCGATGATGCCCTCGGGGAAGCTGTAACCCGAGGTCTTGAAGTCATCTAGTGTGAGTTGCCGCTCGACCAGTTGGTTGAGACCGTCACGGTAAATCTCCATTGCCCGTTCGTTGTAGGCCTGACGGGTGAGTCCGAGTTCACGCTCCAACGCCACGATAGCTGGCTCGATGAACTCCCGCGCCGCCTTTTCGGTGATGACCGTCTCGTTGACGACCGCAACGATGCCGTTGACCAGCTGAGGCTGGGCCGCCGTAGCCGTCAAGCCGCCTGCCGCCAACAGCGGCAGGAGGAGGAGCGCACGCTTCAGATCCATGGCGAACGAGCATAGGCAGCGAGCGGGTTAGGTCAAGAACGGGGCGCAATGCGGCCGTATTAGTTTTGACATCCAACGGCCGAACCGCCGAAAATTTAGCACTAGAAACTAAAACACTTGAGTATACGCCTCGCCCGCGGTTAATTGCCTCGAGTACAAGATGCTTTAAATACTAGCGTCATCGTCGGCTCTTTTAAATATCCTTTCCGATTTGCCCTGCCCTGTGCGTGCTTCGGAGACCAAGTCCTTGAACCGTAAGTTAACTAATTACGGGACCTTACCTTCAACGGCGGCTGTCAGGCCTTCGCTGGAAGGCAAAAGCCGCTGATTCGGTCCCACCTGTTTACCGAGCAGTTCAACAGGAACGGTCTTCACACGGCAATGGTGGGGCTTTTCTTTTTTGACCACACAGCCCCTAGTTAAATTACTCTGCATCTTATCCCTTCCACTATTAGCCGCTGCGTTACCTCCTTGAAAAACACGTTAGTGGAGGCGGCCAACTCAGCTGGCAGCGTGGGATTCATGGAATGAATGTAGCTGCTGGCGTATGGTCAGTAAGGCCACTCACTTCACAGCTGTAGCTCACCCTGTTGCACCCGCGTACACGCGCTAGCGTGGCACGGCCTGATTTCCTTGAGCGCAATTTCTCCTGTGCGGCATGCGAGTTGAGCGAATTCACAGCGATCGGCAAAAGCGCACGCGGGCAGCGGCTTGGACACATCGGGCGGCAGGCCGGGGATAGTGTAGAGCTCCCTGCCCTTGCCTTGCAGGGCCGGGATGCTGCGCTGAAGCGCGCGATTGTAGGGGTGTAGCGGCCGCGCGAAGATGTCCTCTACCGGGCCTGACTCCACCACCCGGCCTGCATACATGACCAGCACGCGCCGGCAGAATCCCGCTATGACGCCAAGGTCGTGTGAAATCCAAATGACCGCCATGCCGCGCTCGCGTTGGAGCCGCGCGATGAGGTCGAGAATCTGCGCCTGCACCGTCACGTCCAGCGCCGTGGTCGGCTCGTCGGCGATGAGCAAATCCGGCTGGGTGATGAGCGCCATCGCGATCATCACGCGCTGCCGCATCCCGCCGCTGAATTCATGCGGGTGGCTGCGGATGCGCCGCGCCGCATCTGGCACGCCCACTTCCTCCAACGCATGAATGGCGCGCTTCACTGCTTCGGCCCGTGGGACTTGGTCATGAATGAGCAACGGCTCGATGAGCTGATCCTCGATGCGCAGATACGGATTCAGCGAGGTCATTGGGTCTTGGAAAATCATCGCGACGCGCTTGCCGCGAATACGGTTCAGTGCCGCCTCGTTCATGGTGAGCAAGTCCGCGCCGTCGAAGCGCGCCGTGCCGGACTCGATGCGCCCCGGCGGCTTGGGAATGAGGCCCATGAGCGAGTAACACGTCACCGATTTACCCGAGCCGCTCTCGCCGACGATACCCAGCGTCTCGCCGCGCTCGACGCTGAAGGACACGCCATCCACCGCGCGCACGATGCCGTTGCGCGTATGAAAGTGCGTGCAGAGGTTTTGGACTTCTAAGAGAGGCATGGGCAAATTACGAATCAAACCCAATGAGAAGTTTCACAGTTTGAGCCGATCTCATTCGAATCTGAAAAGTTTGAAGTGAAGGGTGACGCCAGCGCGG
>VHDH01000053.1 GCA_016871445.1 Verrucomicrobiota bacterium
ATTGACACGCGCTCGGACATCTACGCTCTGGGTGGGATTCTCTATTTTATCCTGACAATGCGTCCGCCAGTGACGGGCACGAGCTTGGACGAGATTCTCAAGCGTGTCATTTCGGGTGATATCGCCTCGCCTAGTTCGTTTAACAGCAAGACGACTGAAAACCCCACCGCCGGACCCGTACCGCACTGCCCCGACGGCCTCATCCCCGAGGCACTGTCCGCTGTGGCAATGAAGTGCTTGGCGCGCGAGCGCGAGCGACGTTATCAGACCGGCGAGGAACTGCAGTCGGACATCGCGGCTTATCAGGCTGGCTACGCTACACGTGCGCAACAAGCGAACTTTCTCACGTTGATGAGGCTAATGTTTCAGCGAAACAAGAAGGAGGTCTTCATAGCCGGCTTTGGCGTGCTGGCGGTGATCTTCACCGGACTGGCTTTCTTAGGTAAGGTTAAGCTCAGTGAGATTAAAGCGCGGGATGCACTTAAGGAAGCTAAGCTAAAGGTCGAAGAATTGCGGCAGACTGCCCCCTCTTTTGCCGTTGTGGCCCAAGCTGAATTGCGAAAACTTAACTTCACCAACGCACTGGCCAATGTCGATCAGGCCATCAAGCTGGACGGGACAAACGCTGATTTCCACAACATAAAGGGCGACATTCTCATGTCACAGTTGCAGATCGTAGACGCCCGTAAAGCATATGAAAAGGGTCAGGAGCACGGCTCAAGTAACTCCTCTGCTGCCCGCAGCTCTGGCGTGTGTGCAGTCATCCTCCGCGATAATCCCGATCCGGCGAATCTCAGCGAAAAGAGCAAGCGTGACGTCTATGAGTTATTCCGCGAGCAGGGCCGAGTAGAAGAAGCGGGTCGTATCTTTACCATGATCGCGGCTACGGACACTCAGATTCTCGTGGGCCTGCGGCGTCAACTCGCCAACGCGGGCATCAAGCCGGAGTTGCTTGAGCGCGACAGTGCGGGCCGCTACAGCCTCGACCTTAGCGAAACGCCGGTGAACGACTTGCGCTCGCTCGCCAATATCCCAATCGCCTCGCTCAGCCTCGCCGGCTCCACGAACATCACCGATCTCAGTCCGCTAAAAGGGATGCCGCTAACCACACTTGACTTAAGCGGCCTTGCCAACTTGAACAACCTTGTGCCCCTAAGGGGCATGCAGTTGACTGCGCTTAACCTCAAGGGCTGTGCCAAAGTGTTGGACCTCGCGCCGTTAGCTGGCATGCCGCTAACGCATCTCGATCTAAGTGACACGGGCATATACGGGGACCTAGCACCGCTGGCCGGGGTACCGTTACGGTGGGTGAACCTTGAACGCACCAAAGTCATCAACCTAGGCCCGCTTGCAGGCGCGCCATTGCAGTTCCTAAACATCAATAACACCCGCGTTCGCGAAGTCGCTCCGCTCGCTGGCATGCCGCTTACTACGAACCTCATGAGCCAGACGTCCGTGCGCGAGCTCACTGCACTCAAAGGCATGAGGCTTCAGCATCTAACTTGCTCTAAGACACCGGTACAGGATCTTACTCCTCTTCTCGGCATGACCTCCTTACGCCTGTTGGATTTGCGCGAGGCTGGTATCACTAATCTTGCGCCGTTGGCCGGGATGCCGCTGGACGTGCTTAAGCTCGCCGACACGCAGATCACAGACATCGCGGCGCTGCGCGGTGCGCCGTTGACGGTGGAACTCGATTTGACAGGAACGCAAGTTACCAGTTTAGAGCCCTTGCGCGGCGCAGCTCTGCAAAACCTAAACTTGTCCAAGGTGCCCGTTACCAGCCTCGCGCCGCTGGCCGGGATGCCTTTGAAAGTGTTGCGCATGGATAGCTTGCCTACGCAGCCGGACTTGAATCCGCTTTGGGAGTGCCAGAATTTGGAGCAGCTCGCAATTCCCTTCCCGTCGCCCTCGGTGGTTGCTCTTCGCCAGCTTCCAAAGCTCAAGCGCCTCGATTACTACGTGCCAGTGGACAACTGGGATCGCGCGAAGACTCCGTCGCAATTCTGGAAGGACTGGGACGCCCGCAATCGGTAGACGGCGTTCACATCGGCTAGGTCGCGCACCTAGCAAGAAAACATCTTGTGCTCGCCGGTGAAGCCGCCCAGCGCGTGCGCGCCTTGCGAGGTAAGCTCAAAGTGTGGTTGTAGTTCGGTGGCAGACGGCTCGCTCATGAGGCAAAATAGATTTAATGCCCCGCAGACTTTTTCCATGCGGAAAACAAAGTTGACCTGCGGCCCGATAAGGTTTTCCTCGCCCTGCTGGAGTGAGCTGTCCATCCGCACCTGCCCGTAGTGAAGCACGATGCGGAACTGAATTGGCGTCGTCTTCTGCAATGCGCGCAGGCCATTGATAGTCGCGACGATGGACTCCGCCGCGGTGATGTCCATCGGCCAGTAGGCAAGGAAGCCGTCGCCGAGGTATTTGTTGATGTGGCCTTGGGTCTGCTCGATGGTCTGCTTGCAGGCCAGCACCCACTTGCCGACCATCTGCGCCAGCTCGTCCTGCGCGACGGTCTGGCTCATCTTAGTGAACTGGCAAATGTCTGCCACTAGTAGCCAACACATGCCGGACTTTGCGGTCTGGTGAGCGGCAGCAAGGGTGACCATCGCTTCCTCGTTCTCATCGCTGGCCGGCTCGCTAGCGCGGAAAACTAGCTTGGTTGTCGAGATCTGGATGCGGTCGTTATTCTTGAGTTGCGCGGGCATCCGCATGCGTTGACCGTTGAGCATGGTGCCGTTGCGGCTACCGAGATCAACAAGGTAATAGCTGCCGTCTCCTTGTGCGTGGATAATGGCGTGACGGCGCGAAACCTCGGCGTCGTTGATGGGCAGCGTGTTCTCCGCCAGCCGCCCGATGGTGCAGGTGCCTTGTAGCGGTAACTGCTCTCCGCCATCATTTTCCAGCCAGTATTGCATCGCGTGTGTTTTGCCGTAGCCCATACGCATGATGGACTCTGATTTGAGTCCCTGTCCAGCGAAGCATTTAACGCTTCGAAAGGAGGCGAAATTCCAACTTGAATTTTTTTGGGCTAAAGTTTTTCGCGGACGAAAACAATCAAGGGAATGGACGCCGCCGGCTCAAAGGGTCGCCAGCCCGGTGCGCGCAGAAACTCCTCTCGCTGTGGAGAATCCCGCCGGAGCAACACCACGCGGGCGCCCGCGGCAGCAAAGTCCTCCGGCCTCGCGAGGGAATCATCACCAAGCCAGCGCTCGCCCAGATGAAATGCCGTGTACAGCCCAGCCCGTCCGCCAGGTAGCAGGCCGCTCCCAGCAACCGGTCCATCCCAGCGATTATGTTTCACCTGTTCGGCTATCATTTTTGCCGCCGCAGGCGTCACATTGGGTAATCCCCTCAGTGCTGCAAAACACCATGCCAACGAGCTGAGCGCAAATGACCAAAGCAAGATTTGAAAACCAACTTGGCGCACCTTTCCGGTTCGCGACAATGCGGCCAGCCCGAGCACCCACAAACAGGGCCATACTGGCCAAAAGTAACGGTTGTCCTCCGGCATCACCAAGAACGGTAGATACATCCCCCCAAGCAACACCACCGGTAGGATTGCCATCCGCCATCGGCGGGGCAACGGTCGAAGCTGGGAAAAAGCACACCGAAAAACCACGGAAAGTAGTGCGACAGCTCCCAGTCCTAGAAAATCAACTGCCCCAAGCCAGCGTCGCCAGGTGGGTAGGCTCTCATTACTCAGCCACTCGCTCCACGGTGCGAGCCATTTGAGGATGGTTATTAGGTTTTGACCTGCCACACGGAGTTGATGTTGGAAGTTCTCCCCACTCGCGAATGGCGACCAGTAGCGATAAGCCATGCGCGACGGTTCCTCCCACTGCGTCACGCGCCCAGCGTCTGGCTGGTGCAGCGTGACCATCGCCGGGTGATAGCGGGATTCGTCGCCCGGCCCTGCCAGCGCGTGCGCGATGGGACCGGTCGTGGAAAAAATGAACTTTCCATAGTGTAGCGAGAGAGTGGCAATCCATGGCCCTGCCACCAGTCCGAGACAAAGCCAGATTACGCCAAGTTTGGCTGTGACTTTTCGCCGTGAATCGGGTCCTCCACACTGAGCGAGCAGCGTGAGGCTGACCGTCAACAGTATTGCCCATGGTAATGCCACTGCTTTTGCGAGATACGCCAATCCCCACCACATTCCAGCCGAGATGGCATGCCGCTGCGCTCGGTCAGCCAGATGTTGCCTCATCAAGGAGAAAGTCCAGAGGGCGCAGAAATTTTTTGCACCGATGGAGTTTTCTGGCCCTGCGCCCGTCTCGGCAGTGCCGTGCATTTTTTGTGTTTCCTCCTTTGGTGCGCTGCCCGAGGTCAGGAGGGCTGTTACGGTTGCTGCCATCGCTAGCCCCGCCAGCCCGGCGAGCAGCAAGTCTGGTGAAATATTCCGCACCGACCAAAACACTGACCAGCCTGATGCAATCCAAGCGCCCGCCAGCGTTGCCTTAGATGGCAGTCGGAACGCTCGAAACACCGCTACCGCTCCTGCAAGAAACACAACTCCTGAAACCACCATCACCACTCTTGCCGCAGTCAGCGGCATACACCCCATTTTTAGCAATGGCACCATTTGCCAGCTTAACAATGGCCCCCAATAGCCCGTCATTGCCAGCTCCCACTGACCGTTCGCGTAATAGCCCGCAATCCGGCAGTAGGCAACGGCGTCAGGGTTCAGTTGGTCTGCGTTGCGCCATGCTGCGACCAATAAGAGCAAGGCTTGTACGATAAATACCGGGGCAAGTTGGCGGTGCGTGATCATGACCAACCTCTAATGGAGGTTCGGGTGCAGGGTGCCGTGTGCGTTGAAGGCTCACTCATGCACCATGCGTCACATTTCACGCACTCCTCACTCATATTTTTCTACCCACCCACATCAGCTTTGCCCAGCCAATAAACTTGCGCTCGACCGCGAAGCCGTTTTCTAGCACGCGCAGAATCAACTCTGGTTCCCGCAACCACTGCTCGTAGGTGGTTTGCTCCAACTCCGTCATTCGTTCTAGCGCGTCCAACTTGGCCCACGCGCGGCGCGCTGCGTGGAAGCTTCCAACCCAGTGCACAAACTGCAGAAACGGCGTTCGCCAAGGCTCCACCACCATGAAACGGCCCCCGGGGCGCAAGACGCGTCGCACTTCACTCATGACGCGCTCCAAGTCCTCCGGCAAAGACGGCAAATGATGGAGTCCCCCCTGCACTATCATGACGTCTCTTGCGGCGTCGGGGAACGGCAGTTGACGGCCATCCGCGACCACACACTGCGCCGGGCCCTGGTAGTGCGTCAGCAGGGCGGGTGATAAATCCACCCCTTCCAGCCGCGTGAAGCCCAGCTGTTGCAACGCGTGCAGTCCATTGCCACGTCCGCAGAATAGCTCGGTCACCTCCGCATCCTTTGGCCAAGATTCCGCGCCGAGTTTTCGCAACCGCCGCAGAAATTTCCGCTGTTCCTCCTTTGGTGTTTCGAACCGCAGGTAGGCCTCTTCCCATGCGTTTGGGCTAGGCGCGTTCATAGCAACAGCCCAAAAGGGAAAGGCCACAAAAAATGGCAGTAGGCACAGGGCTGATATCTTTCGCGTTTCCTGTGCCTTTTTCAGGGGAAATTTGCTCTGCTTCGTGGCTCATTTGCGATACCAGCCGACCACTGCGACGAAAAAGCTTGCGAGCACCGTTTGAAATCCCAGGGCCGTGAGCGTTACACCGGGAATCACCCAGCGCATCGTGTGCGCGTAGTCCAACCGGCCAAAGTTCGCCGCTCGCCATTGTGCTACCGCCGCGATCAACAGTCCGATGCCTGCGGCCAGGACGATGCCGCCCAACAACAAGCCGCGTTCGAGCGAGAGCACTTCGCGCAGCTGGGCCAGCAGCCTCGTCTCCGGCAGGAAGCCTTCGCGCGCGGCCAGCGTCCGCGCCAGCCAGCCAAACAGCAACGCTTGATAACCCACCATCAGCGCGAGGCTCGCGAAGAGCAGCGTGTGGGCGTCGAATGTCGCGCCGAACAGGGTCAGTCCCGGCATCGCCACGCCGTAGCCCAGTGCGCCCAGCGCGAGCAGCAGCAAGCCCGGATGCACAAACAGCCAGCGCGGACTACAAATTAGAAAGAATCGCAGCGTGCGCCAGCCGTCGCGGAAAGTGCGCAGATGTGGCGGATGCGCCGTGCGTCCGTCGCAGTGCAGCGTGATGGGCACCTCTTCAATGCGTGCCCCGCGCAGGCTCGCCTTGATAAGCATCTCCGTGGCGAACTCCATCCCCTCGCAGCGCAAGTCGAGCTTCGCAACCAGGTCGCGGCGAAAACCGCGCAAGCCACAGTAAATGTCATTAACTGGCACGCGGAACATCCGCCGGCCGAGTGCCGAGAAGAGCGGGTTTCCCAGCCACCGGTGAGATGGTGGCATGGCTTCGGGCTCAATCGTTCCTCCGCCTGCCGGCAGCCTGCACCCCTGCACCAAATCTGCGCCTTCGCGCAGTTTCTCAACGAACGCCCCGAGCGCGGCGAAGTCGTAGCTGTCGTCGGCATCGCCCATCACCACAAACCTCCCGCGCGCCTCCGCGAGGCCGCCGCGCAGCGCATTGCCATAGCCACGCGCAGCCACCGCCACCACGCGCGCGCCTAGCTTGCTCGCAAGCTCTTGTGAGCCATCCGTGCTGCCGTTGTCCGCCACAAGCACTTCGCCGGAGACCCTGTACTCGCGTAGGAACCGCAGTGCCTTCTCAATGCACTTAGGCAGCGTCTCCGCCTCGTTCAGGCATGGCATCACAATGGACAGCTCCAGTTCGGAGCTACTGTCGGAGCCAGAGTTAGTGGGTGCGGACACACCCGGGTTCTACCAAGTCGTTACGCCCAGCGACAGTTTAGAGTGTAGCCCGTTCGCTGCGGCGCATTGAAAAAAACACTTCGAGTTGTGTAGGCACTTGAGCCTCAACGTAAGAATGTCGAGCCGTGGCTACGACTGTTCCGCGTTCGACAGCGTCCGCCAAGTCCCATTAAGCTCTCTCTGATGCCCGACGCCCCGGACAACTCCGTTAGCCGCCATTATCTAGGCGAGGCAGGACGCGCCTATCACCACGGCAAGCGGGGCATACCGCCGGAAGCATTTACGTGGGTCGCTCGGCTACGAGCGGAAAAGTTTGTGCCGCACGTTTGCGGATCGGATGTGGTTGTCGAGTTCGGGGTGGGTGCGGGTTGGAACCTGGCGGAGCTTAAGTGCGCACGACGCATCGGCTTCGACATATCGGACCTAGTGGAAGCCGGGTTGCGCGAACGGGGCATTGAGTTCGTGCGCGATTCAGCCTCGCTGGCGGATAACAGCGCCGACGTACTGATCTGCCATCACATGCTGGAGCACGCGCTGAATCCTGCTGCGGCGCTTGCGGAAATCCGCCGCGTCCTTAAGCCCGGCGGCAAGCTGCTGCTCCATGTTCCCTTTGAAGAGGAACCTCGCTACCGAAAGCACGACCCCGCCGAGCCCAACCATCATCTCTTTGCGTGGAACGCGCAGACGCTTGGCAACCTAGTGGCCGAGTGCGGCTTCAAGCTCGACGAGGCGAGCATCGGGAAATTTGGTTATGATCGCGCCGCGGCGGCGGCGGCAGTTAATTACCATCTGGGCGAATACGGTTTTCGATTGCTCCGCTCTCTCGCCCACTTGGCTATGCCCGCTTCCGAAGTGCGTGTGATAGCCAGGAAGTAAGCGCACAGTTCAACTCGCTTACGGTTCAAAGCAGTTTCCCCAAAGCCTTCGCCAGTTTTTCGTATTGTGGCAACGCATTGTAAAGTTGCGCGGAGATGCGGAGCAGGCGTTTCGGAGGAGCGGGCCAGGGTATGACCGGGACCTCGATACCAAACTTGTTTAGCAGTTGATCTTGCAAGGGGTCGAGGTAAAGCGGGTTCTTCGTTTGCTTGATGCTGCGCGAGTCAGGGATGGGCACGGCGGCAAGCGCGCCGATAAACTCCGCTGGGCATGGCGGTGGAATCTGCAGCGACTCGCAAAGCACGTGCCGCGCGCTCAAGGCGAGTTCGCGGTTATGCTTCATTACCGCTGGCCAGCCGCCCGGCAGCAATAAGCGCATAAATTCTATGGCTCTAGGCACGGAGAGCGCCGCCGTCGGGTCGCCAGTACCCGTCCAGCCAAACTCGATCAGTAAGCGCGAGCGGTTCGTTCGCGGCGAGTTCGCGCCGTGGCTAATAATTAGCGGGCGAATATTTTCTTGCCGGTCGGCACGCACGTACAGGAACGCCGCGCCCTTCGGCGCGCAAAGCCACTTGTGGCAGTTGCCGGTGTAGTAGGCCGCATTGAGCGCATGCAAGTTCAGCGGCAACATGCCGGGGGCATGCGCGCCGTCCACCAGCGTGTCCACGCCGCGCGCGTTCAACTCGTGTACAAGCAACTCGATGGGCAGCACTAGCCCGGTTTGGCTGGTCACGTGGTCCACCAGCGCAAGCCGCGTATTCGAGGTTACGGTGTCCATCACAGCTTCGATGACTTGCTCCACGCTGCCGAGAGGAAACGGAATCTTCGCTACCACAACTTTCGCCCCGGTGCGTTGGGCCACGAAGTCCAGCGCGTTGCGGCAGGCGTTGTACTCATGGTCAGTTACGATTAGCTCGTCGCCCGGTTCAAAGCTAAGCGAGCGGAGCACCGTGTTTACGCCCGACGTGGCGTTGGGTACAAAGACGAGGTTGTCTGCTTGGCCGCCGAGGAACTTTGCCAGTTGGACGCGCGCTTCGTCGATGAGCTCCTCCAGGTCGCGGACGAAAAACTTCACCGGTTGTTGTTCCATGCGTTCGCGCAACTTGCGTTGGAACTCCAGCACGGCGAGCGGGCAACTGCCGAACGAGCCGTGGTTCAGGAACGTCACGCTGGGATCAAGCGGCCAACCTTTGGCGCTGGACGGAAATTGGGCGACCGGCCTGGAATGCTTGCGGAAGGGAGCCATGAGGCGCAGAGGAACCAGAGCCGGCTGATTCAAAGCGGACGAGCATTTCTTAGTCTCGTCATCCTGCAATCATTGCTTCGCCCGGCTGGAGCTTCATAAGCTCGGGGTCGAGGCTGTTGATGCGGCAGAACTCGCGATAGGCATTGGGTGAAATCTCACTGGGCTTGATTTCGCTGCGTCCGCCCCAGAAAACGTTTGTGTAGCTCACTGCGATACCTAGGCCGCTGAGGTGCTCATCAATTGCCGCTTTGTGCGCGAGCACCAGTGACTTGTCCGTGCCGTGCGCCACGCCCATCACGTTCACATTACGAAACTCGGGGCCGCCCTCTCGCCAGTAGGCGTGCGTCATGATGTGGTGTCGGCCAACTTGGCGGCCGGCCTCGATCTCGCGGCCCGAGGGAACAGCCCAATGGAACAGCGCGTTAAATTTTGTGACCTTCTCGCCGGTGGCGAGGGTCTTGACGTGCTCCAAGAACGTCGAGAAGCGCCCGATGATCTTGCGTTCGTTGAAGTCAGCGGCGACTTTCAGAAAAGTCTTTAGCGGCACGCCCGCCTCGGTAGCACGCGCAGCCCATAGGTCAGGGGCAAGCTCCTCCGGCTTGAATTCGCGCTTCACAGCCTCAAGGATGCGCCATTCTGATTCATTCAGCGTTACCATCGCCACGTCGGTTGCCTCGGCGGGTACGTCCGCTTTGCTGCCCGGCTCCATGCCACGCCGTCGCGTGTGGCCGACGCCGAGAGCGAATAGTTTTTTCGCCGGCATAAGTCGAAAATGCTCAGCGCCGATGCGCCCGGCGAGATATTCGCAATGACGCGGCATCGAGTAGCCGGCCGGAATTTTCAGCGTCGTCCATAGCTTGTAAGTTGAGCCGGGCGTGGCCGCATCGGTCGAGCGCGTGACCACGTGGCCGGAGAATGGGTCGTTGGCAAAAAGGTCGTCGAACGCGGCGTCGAGCTTCGGCTGCGGCACTTTCCAGGCCACCAGCGCCCCTTGGGCAAGATTCGTGGCAAGCAGCGTCTGCCGCACGCGGCGAATGACGCCCGCCCGCAGCATCGCGCGAATGCGCTCAATGACCGTTTCGACCGGCAGGCCGGTTTGCCGTGCGATCTCACCTAGCGGGTCGACCTGGAAGCCCTGCAACTGGTCCTCGGAAATAGCGAGGATGCGGTGATTGATGGGATCGGCAATTTCAACCGGGATGGTAGCGACGCTCATGGTTCAGAATTCAAACGCAATTATATTAGCATCATCACCTACGGGGAAATGCGCCGCCAGCCACTTTTTTTAACCCAACCGCGGGCTGCTTAGGGTTAGATGCACCCGTTCAACCTAAATTCCGCGATTAGAAATCCCAAAACTATAAAGAAGGCTTAAATTTGAGAGTGAAATCCAGCATGAGTCATATGCGTAAGACCGTGCCGGTAAGTAACTTTTCCAAAGTCGGTGGTTCGGGCTTAGGATCACTCCAGAATTCCGTGTTTTAGCCCCCAAATTCGGATTCAATTTAACCCGGTGAAGGCGGTGCCGTTGGGGCGACGTTCGTATCCATTGCCGGCTTTTCTCGCTTACTGAAGACAGGGCTAGGCCGGCGTGCGTCAAGCACGATCCGGAAGCCGACAATTTCTACGCGATGGCCCGGTGAGTTGAAGAGCCGTGCAGAGGACAGCAGTTGGTGCGGTTTGGCGCTATGCCACGACGCGCCGCGCAGCACGCGGTGGCGCTTCTGTCCGTCATAAGTATCCGCGCACCATTCCCACACGTTGCCGCTCAGGTCATACAGCCCGTGCCGGTTCGCGGGGAAGCTGCCGACGGGTGAGGTGTAGTCGAAGGTGTCGCGCCGCAGTTCTGCGTCGTAGTTACCGAAGTTCTTGGGCGGCGGCCAGTCCTTGCCCCACGGATATACGTCGGGGATTCGCCCGTCACGTTCGGCGGGCGTGGCGCCGGTTTCTTGCTCGAGGTCCACGGCGGCGCTCCATTCTGCGTCCGAAGGTAGGCGATATTCGTCCCGCTCGCCCAAGCGGCCTGCGCGGCGCTCGGCCTCAGTCAGCCAGTGGCAGAAACGGCAGGCGTCGTCCCAACTCACATTTATGGCAGGGTGCATTGGCTCCTGCCTGAACCTCGGGCGCGGCCATTTCTGGTCGGTTTCCCTCGCGAAGGGCTCGTAGTCCTGCACGCGGACGGGCCATATGCCGAACAGCGCCGCCACGCCGGGCACGGGCAGAAATTTCATGCCAAGTGAGTTGGTGTGCGCTTCGCGGTTCAGACGCACGGGAATAACACCCAGGTCCGTGCGCCGGCCAAACTGCACCGTGACCGTTCGCGCTAGCGGTTCATAGAGGCTCGCGTCCAGGGTGAGTTGGTAGCCGCCCGGTTCGACGTGGTCACCGGAACGCACCGGTGAACCGTTAAGCCAGACGAAGGTATGCCCAGTGTCCTCGATGGCGCGGCCGTCGGCTTCCAGTCGAAAGATTACACAGGTTCGCTTGCGAAGTTGCCGCCTGGCAGCCTTCCCGGCTTTGACCAGTGCGAAGACGGCCGCGACGGGCCCAACGAACGGAAGAAGCTGACGGGAGAAGCGCGCGGTGAGCGCGGCGACTAGCAGCACGCCCAAAACCTCGATCAGTGCCCGCTTGCGCGCCTGCTCGCAGCGCCGCCGCAGGTTTTCGCGCTCACCATCCAATTGGCCGATCAGCCGCCGGAAAAGCCAGTGTCCCTCGCGCGCAAAGTCGGAATTTTTCCAAGCCTCGAGGCTGAGGTGGAATTTTGTGAGGAAATCTTGAAATTGCTGAACGCTGTTCTCAAGCTCTGCTTGCCGTTCCGGCACGCTCCACGGTTGTGCAAACGGGGCACGCCACGGCACGTCCAACTGTTGTCGCACCCGTGCGAACTTCTCCTCCACGTCGGTCAGATTCTTCCGCCAGCCTTCGACGGCCTCATTGACATGTTGGTAGGGCAGATCCGCGAAGACTTGGTTCATTCCTGCAAGCATAGCCGATGCGCGCGCGAAATCGCCCGCCTCGGCCAGTGCGTGAGCCTGCTGCAGCGTGGAGGTTTGTGTTTCGTACGTCTCCAACAGCACAGCGCTTGCGGCTCGCACAGACTCGAGATGCTCAATCACCCGCGAGTGCAGCGGGCCATCGCCGTTTGCAAACTGACAAAGCTCGGTGCGGCCAGTTTGCAAAAGTGCTGACTGCGGGCGCGCCAGCTTGCAGAAAGCGACAACGTCTGGCGCGAGGTCTACGCCGGCCTCTTCCTCAGACAAATCTTTATTCAGAAACCCGGATGCCAGCTCGTGCTGCCGCTCGACCAGCGAGCCTAACGCCGCATCCGCCGCTACTTGACATTCGGCGACCTGCGTCTTTGTGAGCGACTGCGGCTTGGCGGCGAGGATAGCCTTGCCAAGTTCTAGCTGTTCGCTGGCAAACTTCCCAACACGCCGCACGACCTCTTCGAGCCGATCCAGTTCGCCGCACATGAACGCCTCCGGCTCGTGCGGGATGTCGCCGACTGCGCGATGCGTGCCGAGGTATTCGGCCAGCTCTATTTGAAACTGCCGGTGCGCGAGCATGTCCGACTGTTCGGTGAACGAGCGGCTGGTCTCGCGCAGGTTTGCGGCAGTGGCCTGCAGGATGGCTAGCTTGCGAGTGAGGGCGAGGTTCATCCGAACTGGCGTTTAAGCTGATGCAGCAGTGCCGTGGACTCGGCAATGGACTCCCGCGACTGGTGGACGGCCTGCTCGTGTTTCAGGCGCTCGGCCAACTGTGCCTCCTCCATCGCTGCGCGGGCCTGTTCCAAGGCGATTCGTTGCTGTTCCGCTGTCCGCCGTTCTTCCTCCCAGTCTTGCAGAGCCTGCAATTGCTGCAATTGCACCGTCAGCAACCAAGTCAGCAACGCTAGCACTAACGCACCTAACAGGAGGGCATACGCGCCGACGTTCTGGTTCAGATGCTGAAAGAGGGCGAGCATGGACAAACCCCAAAAAATACTCCCGTATGGCGGCGGGTACAATCTCCAATTCCGCTTCGCTTGCGCGGCTCAGTGGTTGAACAGGAATTCCTTGCTGCTCAGCAGGCTCCAGTAAAGGTCTTCGAGTGCGTCCCGACGTTCCGTTACGCCGGCATCCGTTAGCAGCTTGAGTGAGCGCGCTCTCTCCGTCGCGGTGGGCGGGCGGGAGAGCGTGCTGAGAAAAGCCTCATCGAGGATTTCCTCGTTAGACTTTTTATCGGCGATAAGCTTGGCGATGGCGTTGTCCTTCGTGGCGAGCTTCTGATTGATGGTGTCGCCGTTGGCGATGTGCAGTGCCTGCGCCATGCTCGGCTCTTCGGTGCGCTCGCATTCACAAGTCTGGAGACGGTCGGCGCGGCCAAAAGTTTTGAGGAAGTAACTCGCCACGTTCGCGTCGGGGAGTTGAAGCGCGCGGAGATTTGCTGGGTAACGGTCGCCGATGCCGCGGTTTGCGTTCCGCAAATCGCGGCGAAACTCGGTGGGCACACCGGTGACTTGCGAGTAGGCGTCGAGCAGCGCCTCGGCCATCAGCCGGCGCGGGTAGTAGCGGGAGTAGTAACGCGTGTCTTCACCGTTGCCGGGCAGCGTCTCGCTGCTGCGCTGGTAAGTCTCAGACTGGAGAATTGCGCGCATGAGCGCCTTTAAGTCATAGCGCTGGTCGGCAAGGTGTTTCGCAAGCGCGGAAAGCAGTTTTTCGTTGCTGGCCGGGTTCGTGACGCGCAGGTCGTCAACGGCCTCGACGAGGCCGATGCCCATGAAGTTCGCCCACACACGGTTCACGATGGCGCGGGTGAAATAGGGGTTTTCGCGTGCCGTTAGCCACTTCGCGAGCGCTTCGCGGCGGTCGTTGGGCGAATCTAGCGCGATGGCTTGCCCGTCGAGCGGACGCGGCGGCAGCGGCTTGCCGGAGAGCAGTGCGGGAACGTCGCCAGACGCGGCGGCGAAAATGATTTTGTCGCCTTCGCCCCCAGAACCGTTTTTTGCGCGGACGCGCGCGAAGAGGTTGGCAAACTCATAATACTGGTCGTTGGTCCACTTCTCCATCGGGTGGTTGTGGCACTTGGCGCAGTTGATGGCCAAGCCCATGAATGCAACGGTCGTCGTCTCGGCCATGAGTGTCGGGTCGTCGTGCAGCACAAAGTAATTGGCCGCGCCGTTGTCCAGCGTGCTGCCGCGCGCGGTCACGAGCTGGCGCACGAACTCGTCCCACGGCGTGTTCGCCTCCACGTGGCCGCGAATCCATTGGTAGTAGCTCCACATCGCGGGTTGCGGGAGCTTCGCGCCGTTGACGAGCAGGAGGTCGCTCCACTTGTAGCTCCAGTAGTCCACAAACTCCGGCCGCGCGAGCAAGCGCTCGATGAGCGCGTCACGTTTCTTCGCTGAAGCGTCGGCCAGAAACTCGCGGACTTCCGCCGCCGTCGGCAGCGTGCCGAGTGTATCGAGGAACGCGCGGCGGATGAAATCCGAGTCGTTGCAACGCGGCGAAGGCGGAACGTTCAGTGCCTTCAACTTCTCGTTCACCAGCTCATCAATGAAGTTGCGCTTCGGAGCTTTGCTGAAGGTGGAAGAAGCCAGTTTGTTGTCGAACGGCACCGTGACCGACGCCAGCGCGAGGCGGCTGAGAAACCAAGCGGACACCGCGCCTTCGCCCCGGCCCATCACGGTGACGAGGCCGTCCTCGCCGACGACGCATACGGCGTTGTTTGCGCTGGTGAATTTCGCGTAACGCGTTACGTCGCGGACTTCGCCGTTCGCGAACGTCGCTCGCACGAGCAGTTGCTGTGGGACGCCGGGCTTCAGCACGACCTGTTCGGGCAGCACCTCAATCTTCGCGATGCGTGCGTCGCCGGCCTGCGGCGCGGGCGTCCCATTCGCAATCCACTCGGCGAGAATTCGGTAGTCGAGCGAGTTGGTGGTGAAACGCTCGCCGCCCTTGTGAGGCACGGCGATGGTTGGCTTGATGAGCAGGAGGCTGTGCGCCGGTTCAGCGAGTGTGACACGCCGGCCCAGTGCTGAGCGTGTGATGGCGCGGTGGTCGCCGTCGTCGTCGTAGCCGCGCAGGGAGAGCTTAAATCCGCCCTGGCCCGCCGCCGCGCCGTGACACGCGCCGGAATTGCAGCCGGTCTTCGTGAGCACGGGCTGGACGTGGTTGCGGAAGTTCCATGCGAAGGGCTTTTCCATGTCCACCACGCGGACCTCGGCCTTAGCGGAACTGCGGCCGGACTTGCCCGTGATGATCGCCGTGCCATTTCCCACTGCGATGGCAAGGCCGTTCTCGATGCGCACGACCTTGGGATTGCTGGAAGTGAACGCGACGTTGTTCGTCACCTGACCCAGCAAGGTTTTGCCATCAGCCATCTCCAAAACCAAGCGCTGCTCGGCAGCCGGGCCGGTGAGAGTGAATTTAGCGGGGAGCAGGGTGAGGGATTCCGCCCACAACATTAATGGCAGCAGCAATAAAAAAAAGGCAGCAAGACTGCGTGACTTCATGACTAATCAGGCTAGCTAAAACAACTCCTTTACCTCGCGCACGCCGAAATCCACTAATGCGAAAGGCCGTCCTTGAGGACCCGGTAGGTGTGTGTCGAGGTCGAGGCCTAGGCTCTTGTAGATCGTGGCGACGATTTCGCCGGGGTTCACGGGTCGTTCAGCGGGATACGCGCCTATGTCGTCGCTGCGGCCCACGACGCGGCCGCCCTTCACGCCGCCGCCAGCGAAATAGACGGACCAGCATTGCGGCCAGTGGTCGCGGCCGCCGGCGGGGTTGATGCGCGGGGTGCGGCCGAACTCGGCGAGGTTGCAGACCATGGTCTTGTCTAGCAAGCCGCGCTGGCTGAGGTCTTCGATGAGCGCGCTGTAGCCTTGGTCATACATGGGCGCGACGATGTCCCTCATGCCGGCGATGCTGGTGAAGGGTTTCGAGCCGTGGATGTCCCAAGTGATTTCGCCGAAGACGGTAAGGAAGGTGTTGACCGTCACAAAGCGCACGCCGCGCTCGACGAGTCGCCGCGCTAGCAAGCAGCACTGGCCGAAGCGCGTGAGTCCGTAGCGTTCGCGGACGGTGAGCGGCTCCTTGGTGAGGTCGAAGGCTTCGCGGGCTTTCTCGCTGGTCATTAGGCGGTAGGCGGCGGCGAAGTTCGCGTCCATCAACTTCGCGGATTCGCTCGACTCAAACTTCTTCACGGTGTCGTCCACGACTTGTCGCAAGTCGCGCCGCCGGGCGAGCCGGGCTTCGCCGATTTCCTTCGGTGGCAAGAGGTCGGGCACTTTGAAGTCCGGCTTAGACGGATCGGAATTCAGGACAAACGGATCGTAAGCCTTGCCGAGGAAGCCGGCGTCTTGGCCGTGCGGCATGTTGCCGCCAGTGGGGCCCATCGGCTCGGGGAGGATGACGTGCGCGGGCAGTTCGCTGCGGCGACCTTTGAGAAATTCCAGCGCGCAGCCCGCGTGGGGCGTGATGATACCGCCAGTAAAGAGCCGGCCCGTCTGCATCATTTGATGGCCGGTATCGTGGACGGCTGCTGCCGTGTGGTAGCAGGAGCGAACGAGGGAAAACTTGTCGGCGACCTTCGCGTGGCCGGGGAGGATTTCGGAGATGTGGAAGTCACCCTTGGTGGAGATGGGCTTGAACGGCCCGCGAATCTCACTGGGCGCATCGGGCTTCATGTCGAAGAGGTCGAGCTGGCTCGGCGCGCCGAGGTTGAAGATCATTATGACGGCTTTTTCGTTTGAGTCGGCACTGACCTTGCCGGCAGCCTGAGCGGCGGAGTAATCAGCCATGGTGAGGCCGAGTGCGCCCAGGGAGCCGACTTGAAGGAAGTCGCGTCGCGTGATGCCGTCGCACGTGGTGATAGACCCCTCTCCGGTGACGTTTAACATGGCTACGTTTGGGCTGTGAAATCTGGCGTTGGCCTGCCAAGGGGCTCGGTTAGTGGCCAGTATCTGTCAAAGTTTTCCATATTTAGGGACGAATCATGGGGCGCGTCCATTGACTTTTTACGGGTTTGCCAAGTCGAGCTGTCATTGCGCAACTTATTACACGACCACGCGCTCAGCAAGTATTGCCGGAGCGAGCATCTTACTCCTACCACCTCGGCAGGTTCCAAGTTACTCAGGACTTACGCTCACGGAGGGAGGTTTAGGAAGCAGATTGACCTTGGTAAGGGTTCAGGAGGGTGGTTCTGTATCGCTAATTTTTCTTTGTGCACGACCTCTTCGCCACTGCTGAAAAGAGCTTTAGATCGACTTTGCGTTCATCGGCTGAACGGCTTGCGGCCAGCAACATCTTCATTGGAACATCGAGCTGGAAATACGAAGGTTGGCTGGGGACCATCTACGATCCACTCCGTTATTGCTATCGCGGGAAATTCGCCGAGAGCCGGTTCGAGCGGGACTGCCTCTCCGAATACGCCGAGACGTTCAAATCGGTTTGCGTGGATGCCGCCTACTATCAGTTTCCGTCGGAGAAATACCTGGCTGGTCTGGTCGGTAAAGTGCCGGCTGGCTTTTGTTTCAGCTTCAAAGTAACCGACGACATCACGTTAAAACGGTTCACCGATCTGCCCCGTTTTGGCATTAAGGCTGGCAAACCCAACCGCAACTACCTCAACGCCGAGTTGTTCATCAGCGCGTTCTTGAAACCTTGTGAACCATTCCGTGATAAGATCGGCATGCTCATCTTCGAGTTCAGCCGGTTCTACCCGGTTGATTACGCGCAAGGCCGGGATTTCGTCGCAGATCTCGACTCGTTTCTTGGCAAGCTGCCTGCGGGGTGGAACTACGGGGTAGAGCTGAGGAACAAAGAATGGCTTCAACCCAACTACTTCGCTGTGCTCCGTCGTCACGGAGTCGTTCACGTTTTCAATAACTGGTCGAGGATGCCTACGGTGGGAGAGCAGATGCTGGTGGCGGGTAGTGAAACGTCGGATGCAGTGGTGGCTGCGAGGTTTCTGCTCAAGCCCGGCCGCAGCTACGAGCAAGCCGTTAAGCAGTTCAGTCCCTATCGATCAGCGAGGGAAATCAACGAGGAAGCTCGGGCGGCCGGAAAGAAGCTGATCGCCAAGGCGAAGCAGCAGGGGAAGAAAGCATTCATCTACGTCAACAACCGTCTGGAGGGGAACGCACTGGCGACAATTAGCGCGATGATTCAGATCAGCGAATGAAGGTCAACCGCCGCGTCATTCTGCACCTCGACATGGATGCGTTTTATGCGTCGGTCGAGCAGCGTGACAATCCGCAACTCAAAGGCCAGCCAGTCATCGTTGGTTCACCGCCGACTCAGCGTGGCGTGGTGGCAGCCGCGAGCTACGAGGCGCGGAAGTTTGGAGTCCGTTCCGCGATGCCCAGCGTGACAGCGGGAAAATTGTGTCCGCGAGGTGTGTTTGTGCGGCCCCGCATGGAGGCCTATCGGGCGGAGTCGCAGGCCATCATGGCGATCGTGCGGCAGTTGGCCGGTGAGCAAATCCAGCAGGTGTCCGTGGATGAAGCTTACGTTGATGTCAGCGCGGCCTCCGCGGCCGGAACCGCTGATGTTGCGCTCGCACAAACACTGCCCCTGGCCCGCCGGTTGAAAGCCACCATCCAAGAACAGCGACAGTTGACCGCTAGCATCGGCATCGCGCCAAACAAGTTGTTGGCCAAGCTCGCCAGCGACTTCCAGAAGCCAGACGGCCTGACGCTCATTCGGGAAACCGAGAAGGTCGCCTTCCTGCGCCCGCTGCCCGTGCGGTCACTGCATGGCGTCGGCACTGTGACGGAAGAACACCTCCTCAAAGCCAACCTGCGAACCGTGGGTGACTTACAGGATTATCGGGGTGATTTGCGAACGCTGGTTGGGAACTGGGGAACGGAACTCAAGCGGTTCGCGTTCGGTGAGGATGACCGGCCGTTAGATCTGGGCGACGACATCAAGAGCATCAGCAGCGAGAACACGTTCCTTCAAGACACAGATGACCGGCCAACGCTACGGAAGTGCCTGCGCGAACAGGCGGAAGAGATTGCCGCCAAGCTGGAGCGGCGACGACTGGCTGCCTTCACCGTGCAGGTGAAAGTTCGCTACGGCGACTTCACGACTTTGACTCGGCAGATTTCGGTCGAAGAACCCGTGCAAGAGGCGCGGGAAATTTACCGCTTGGGCTGCTGGCTGCTAGGCCGCGAGAAGCTGGTTCATTGTCCGTTGCGGTTGATTGGCCTTGGCGTCAGCGGGCTGCATGAGGTGCAAGCTCGGCAACTTGCACTCAGACTGGCAGTGAGCCAGTGAGCTGAGCCAATCAGCTCCGCTTCCAACTGGTGTC